>DATAZX010000086.1:0-11286 GCA_036271815.1 Solirubrobacteraceae bacterium | reverse complement strand
GCTCAACCCGGATGTCGTCGTGGTCGGCGGCGGCGTGATCGCGGCGGGCGAGCTGCTGCTCGAGCCCGCACGCGCGGTCGTCGCGCGGCGCGCGCTGTCTCCTTCGAAGGAGCACGTCCAGATCGTGCCGGCGCGCTTCGGCGCGGAGTCGGGGATGCTCGGCGCCGCGGCGCTGGCGCTCGACGGGATCGGGGCGGCGGCATGAGCGGGCGGCCGGCGACGCGCGTCCGCGCGGTGGATCGCGCGCTCGCGACCGGGGCGGCGGCATGAGCGGGCGGCTCGTCGTCTGCCCGACGCCGATCGGCAACCTCGAGGACGTGACATTGCGCGTGCTGAGCGCGCTGCGCGACGCGACCGTGATCGCCTGCGAGGACACGCGCCGCACGCGCGTGCTGCTGGAGCGCTACGGCGTGTCGGCGAAGCTCGTCAGCTACCACGAGCACAACGAGGGCGCGCGCTCGGCGCAGCTCGTCGAGCGGATGGCGGCGGGCGACGTCGTCGCGCTCGTGTCCGACGCGGGGATGCCGCTCGTCAGCGATCCCGGGTTCGTGCTGGTCCGGGCGTGCGTCGCGGCGGGGCTCGCGGTCGAGGTGCTGCCGGGTCCGAGCGCCGCGCTCGCCGCGCTGGTCGCAAGCGCGCTGCCGTCGGACACGTGGCGCTTCGTGGGCTACCTGCCGCGCAAGAAGGGCGAGTTCGCGGCGCTGTTTCGCGCGCCCGAGACGATCGTCGCGTTCGAGTCGCCGAACCGCGTCGCCGCCTCGCTGCAGACGCTGGCCGCGATCGACCCGGACCGCCCGGCGGTCGTCTGTCGCGAGCTGACGAAGCTGCACGAGGAGATCGTCCGCGGGAGCGCTTCGGAGCTGGCCTCGCGCTACGCGTCCGCCGCGCCGCGCGGCGAGGTCGTGCTCGTGCTCGGCGGCGCGCCGGCGGTCGAGCCCGAGCTCGCGCCGGCGCTGGATGCGCTGCGCCGGCTCGTCGAGGCGGGGGCGAAGCCGCGACCCGCGAGCACGGTCGTCGCGTCGCTGACGGGCGTCAAGGCGAACGCCCTGTACCGGGCGCTGACGGAGGGTGGCGACTCGCTACCGTCCGGGCCATGATGCGCCTCTACCGCGCGAACTTCTCGACGAACGCCGAACGGGTGGCGCTCGCGCTCGGACACAAGGGCCTCGAGGTCGAGTCGCGCTACATCGACTACGCGGACCGCAGCGAGGTGCAGCGGGTCAGCGGTCAGGATCTCATCCCGGTGCTGGTCGACGGCGACAAGGTCGTCACGGACTCGACGCGCATCGTCGTGTACGTCGACGAGCTGATCCCGACGCACCAGCCGCTGTTTCCGAACGACGACGTGCGCTACGCGGAGATGATGTTCTTCATCGACTGGTTCAACCGCGTCTGGAAGCAGGCGCCGAACCTGATCGCGGCGCAGCTCGCGTCGGAGGAGCCCGACCACATGCTCGTCATCGGTGCCGGCCGCGAGATGGCCGCCGCGCTGGACGGCTTCGAGACGCTGCTGCGCGGTCGCGACTTCCTCATGAGCAAGGAGCTCTCGGCGGTCGACTGCGCCGTGTTCCCGTTCGTGAAGTACGCGCTGAAGCGCGAGCCCGCCGACAACGAGCCGTTTCACCGCATCCTCGACGAGTACCAGCAGCTCGACGAGTACGAGCACGGGCGCCTGCGGTCGTGGATCAAGCGCGTCGACGCGCTGCCGCGCGCCTGACTCGTCAGTCCGCGGCCTTGCGCCGGCCGCGCCTGGGGCCGCCTGGGCGCGTGGCCGGACAGGGGCGTGCGTTCGCGGTCGCGCGAGTCGGTCGCCGGACAGGGGCGCGCGTTCGCGGTCGTGCGAGTCGGTCGCCGGATCCACGCGTTCTCGTGCGCGGAGCGCCGTGCCCGCGGGGGTAGTCTGCTGCCCATGGATGCCTTCCTGGCTGTGGCGAGCAAGCGCGAGGTGCGCGCGTACGACCCCAGGCCCCTCGCCGCCGATGCCGAGCGGCGGATCCTCGAGGCGGGGCGCGTGGCGGGCAGCTCCAAGAACCGCCAGGGCCGGCGCTTCGTCGTGGTGCGCGATGCCGCGCTTGTCGCGCGCGCCGCAGGCAGCGTGTTCGCGCCGGACAACGTGCGCGGTGCCGCGCTCGTCGTGGCGATCGTGATCGCGGCCAAGGGCCCGACCGCGTTCGACGCCGGGCGCGCCGCGCAGAACATGATGCTGGCGGCGTCCAACGACGGGATCGGGTCTTGCCCCAACGGCATCGCCGACGCCGCAGCGCTGCAGGAGGTGCTCGGCCACGACGACGACGAGCAGGTGGCGACGGTGCTGACGTTCGGCTATCCGGCGACGCCGCGCGACCCGAGCCGGCTGACCGCCGACGAGTGGATCGCGCGCGCCGATCGTCGTCCGTACGAGGAGATCGTGCAGGAGCGCTGAGTCGGGTCGGGCGGGCGTCGAGCGGCGTGGCCGGCGGAGTGCCGCGTTCGCGCAATTCTCGTCGCGCACTGCGCAGATCCACGCGCGGCTTTGCAACGACTCACCCGCACCTGTGTCGGATCCGCGCTGGCGGGCGTAGCTTCGCGCCCGTGCCTCATCTCGCGCTCGTGTCTCATCTCGCGCTCGTGTCTCGCGTCGCGCTCGTGCTCGCCCTCCCGGCGTTGCTTCTGTCGGCTCCTGCGTCGGCGCCCGCCTCGTGGCGGCGGCCGGTCGACGGTCCCGTGCTGCGAGCGTTCCTCGTAAGGGGCGATCCGTACGCCCGCGGGCAGCACCGCGGCGTCGACCTCGGCGCGCCCGTCGGGGCGACCGTGCGCAGCGCCTGCACAGGACGCGTGACGTTCGCCGGTCGCGTGCCCGGGGGAGGGCGCACGGTCAGCGTGCGCTGCGGTGGGGTGGTCGCGACCTATCAGCAGCTCGGCACGGTCACGGCGCGCGCAGGAGGGTCGATCGGCGCCGGCGCCGTGCTCGGAACGATCGGCCGCTCGATCGACCCGCGCACACCGAGCGCGCACCTGCATCTCGGAGCGCGGGCGGCTGCGACGGGTCGCTACCTCGACCCACTGTCGCTGCTCGGCGATGCACGTCCCGCGCTCCCGCCGATCGCGCTTGGCGAACGCGGCCGGCCGCGCTCCGCGCCGCTGGGGCCGGCGCCCGAGCCCGCGCTCCCTAAGCCGGCCCCGGCGGCCCCGCGACCGGTGCCCGCGCTCGCACCCCGAGTCTCGCTGCGTCCGGCGCCTGGGCCGGCGCCGGCCCGCCGCGCACCTCTGGCCGTGGAAGCCGCGCCGAGCTCCACGTCCCCGCTGCGCGACGGTCGTCCACCCGCACCCGACCCGAAGGTGCCGTGGCTCGTCTGGGCCGGTCTCGCGAGCGTCGGGCTCGCGCTGCCGGTCGGCGGGCTCATGACCACTCGCGGACGCCGCCGCCGTGAGGCCCGGCACGCGGTGCTCGCCGGGCGCTGAGGCGGCCGCGTCGCAGCACGAACCCGCCGCTACCCTGCTGCGTTCGATGAGCTTCTATGTCACGACGCCGATCTACTACGTCAATGCGGCTCCGCATCTCGGCCACGCGTACTCGACGATCGCCGCCGACGTGCTCGCGCGCCACATGCGCCAGCGCGGCGAGGACGTGTTCTTCCTCACCGGTACCGACGAGCACGGCGAGCCGGTCGCACTCGCGGCCGAGAAGCTCGGCCTGACGCCACAGGAGCTCGTCGATCGCAACGCGCCGCGCTTCAAGGACCTCATGCCGCGGCTCAACGTGTCCAACGACTTCTTCATCCGCACCACGGACCCCGAGCACAAGGCGCGCGTGCAGGAGGTCCTGAGCCGGATCCGCGACAACGGACACGTCTACGAGGGCGTCTACGAGGGCTGGTACTGCCCGCGCTGCGCGGACTTCAAGACGGATGCGGAGGCGGGCGAGGACCACGTGTGCCCGATTCACCGCATCCCGCTGATCCGCGAGAAGGAGGACAACTACTTCTTCGCGCTGTCGGCGTTTCAGGACGATCTCATCCGCCTGTACGACGAGCGGCAGGACTTCGTCCTGCCGCGTCACCGTTACAACGAGGCGCGCGCGTTCATCGAGTCGGGATTGCAGGACGTCTCCCTCAGTCGCTCGACGCTGAAGTGGGGCGTGCCCGTGCCGTGGGACGAAGATCACGTGTTCTACGTGTGGTTCGACGCGCTGCTGAACTACTACACGGCGCTGTCGTACGCCAAGCCCGGTGAAGATCTCACCGAGCGCTTCTGGCCCGCGCAGTTTCACATCATCGGCAAGGACATCCTGAAGTTCCACACCGTCTTCTGGCCGGCGATGCTGATGGCGGCCGGCCTGCCGCTGCCGGAGCACGTCTTCGTCCACGGCTTCCTGCTGATGCGCGACGAGGCGGGCGAGGAGCACAAGATGAGCAAGTCGCTGGGCAACGTGCTCGACCCGTTCGTCGTGATGGACGAGTTCGGGACCGACGCGCTGCGCTACTACTGCATGCGCGAGGTCGGCTTCGGGCACGACGGCTCGGTGTCGACGGCCGGCTTCGCGGCCCGCTACGAGTCCGAGCTCGCCAACGACCTCGGCAACCTCGCGAGCCGGATCACCGCGATGGTCGTGCGCTACCGCGACGGCCACGTGCCCGACGTCGCGCTCGACGCGGAGCTCGCCGCGGAGATCGACGGCGCGTCGCCGGAGGTGTGCGGGCTGCTCGACCGCGCCGACATCAGCGCCGCGCTCGAGGCGATCTGGCAGCGCGTGCGGCGCTGCAACCGCTATGTCGAGGAGCAGGCCCCGTGGACGCTCGCGAAGGATCCCGAGCGCGCGGCGGAGCTCGACCGCGTGCTCGCGTCGCTCGCAGAGGCGCTGCGGGTCATCGCCGTGCTGCTGCACCCGTGGCTTCCGGAGAGCAGCGACAAGCTGCTCGCCGCGCTGGGGGCGCCCGAGATCGCGCTCGCAGGCGCGCGGATGCAGGCCGGGCGGCTGGGCACGATCTCCAGGCTCGATCCGCTGTTTCCCAAGCCGCAGGCATAGCCGTGCCGCGCCTCGCAACAGGGGGTGCGCCGCGCACCCCGACGATGCCCGCCACCGGCGCGGACGACCGCCGGGGTCGCGCCCGGCCGCGACAGCGCGGCGGCGACGTGGCGGTGCTCGCCGGCCGTGGCCGGCAGCGGTCCGCGCTCTCGCGACGGGCATGTTCGTGATCGACAGTCACACGCACCTGCACGCCTGCGAGCCCGACGACGCCGAGCTCGTGGCAGCGGCGGACGCTGCCGGGGTCACGCGAATGCTGACCGTCGGCACCACGTCCGCGACATGCCGCGAGGCGCTTGTGGCGGCCGAGCGCTTCCCGCAGGTGTTCGCAGCGATCGGACGCCACCCCAACGAGGCGACGGGCTTCGGCGAAGGCGACCTCGCCGACCTGCACGCGCTCGCCCGGCATCCGCGCTGCAGGGCGATCGGAGAGACGGGCCTGGACTACTTCCGCGACTACGCGCCGGCCGAGGATCAGCTGCGGGCGTTCATCGGCCAGATCGAGCTCGCGCGGGCGACGGCCAAGCCGCTCGTGATCCACACGCGTGCCGCGGAGGACGACACGATCGCGGCGTTGCTCGAGCACGCGGTTGGGGTCAGGGTGATCCTGCACTGCTTCACGATGGCGAGCCGCCTCGACGAGTGCCTGCGTCAAGGCTGGTGGATCTCGTTCGCCGGCAACGTGACGTACCGTTCGGCCGGCGATCTCGCCGACGCCGCGGAGCGGGTGCCGCAGGACCGCCTGCTCGTGGAGACGGACGCGCCCTACCTCAGCCCGCAGGTCGTGCGCAAGCAGCGAAACCAGCCCGCTCACGTCGTGCACACCGCGCGCTTCGTCGCGGAGCGGCGCGGCATCGCCTACGAGCAACTCGAGGCGATCGTGGAGCGCAACGCGGCGGAGCTGTTCGCGTGGTGAGGGGAGCGTCACGGCAGGCTCCGCCGGCATCGGCCCCGCCTCCGGAGGCACCGTCGGCACCGGCAGCGGCTCTGGAGACATCGGCTCTGGAGACGCCGGCTCCGCAGACGCCCGCTCTGGAGACGCCGGCTCTGGAGACGCCGGCTCCGCAGGCAGCGGCTCTGGAGACGCCGGCTCTGGAGCCGCCAGCACCCGCCTCGCCGGCATCGGCATCGGCATCGGCGTCGGCATCGGCATCGGCCGCGGTGGCACCCGCCCCTGAGCCATCGGGACCCGCCCCTGAGCCATCGGCATCCGCCCCTGAGCGATCGGCACCCGCCCCCGAGCCGTCGGCGCCGACCCAGCCCAGCCTGCGCCGGATGCGCGAGTTCGGGGTGCGCCCAAAGCGCGAGCTGGGCCAGAACTTCCTCATCGACTCGAACATCCTCGGCGTCATCGCCCGTGCCGCCGAGCTGCGCGACGACGATGTCGTGCTCGAGATCGGTGGTGGCCTCGGCGTGCTCACCGAGCACCTCGCACCCCGCGCGGCTCACGTTCACGTCGTCGAGCTCGACCGTGGCCTCGAGGCCCCGCTGCGTGACGCGATCGAGCCGTTCGCGAACGTGACCCTGCACCTCGCGGACGCGATGCGCCTCGACCTGCGCGCGCTCGATCCCGCGCCGACGACGGTGATTGCCAACCTCCCCTACGGCATCGCGGCCGGCGCGATCCTGCGCACGATCGAGGAGCTCGAGGACGTCCGCTGCTGGGTCGGCATGGTGCAGAAGGAGGTGGGCGAGCGCTTCGCCGCCGCGCCGGGCACGGGCGCCTACGGTGTTCCGTCGGTGCTCGCCCAGCTCGCCTGCGACGTGCGGGTGCTGCGCGCCGTCTCGCGCAGCGTGTTCGCACCGGTCCCGAACGTCGATTCCGTGCTCGTCGGCCTGCGCCGCACCGGTCCGGCCGCGCCCCCGGACCTGCGCGCGCTCGTGGGCGCCGCGTTCGCCCATCGTCGCAAGGCGCTCGCCGGCTCGCTTGCCCTGGCGCCCGGGGCCGCGACCGGCATCCGGGAGCGAGCGCGCATCGCACTCGACGAGCTCGGCCACCGGCCCGATGTGCGTGCCGAGCGGCTCTCCCCGCAGGACTTCCGTCTCCTGCACGCGAAGCTGACCGGATGAGGACGCTCACGACCCACGCGCGAGGCAAGATCAACCTCTGCCTGTTCGTCGGACCCGAGCGCCCCGACGGTCGCCACGAGATCGTGACGCTGATGGACTCGCTCGCTCTCTGCGACGACGTGGAGATGGTCATCGGTCCGCCCGGCCTCACGGCGGACGAGGTCCTGTGTCCCGGCGTCGAGGGGCCGAACCTCGCCGCCTCCGCGCTTGCGGCCTTTCGCGAGCAGACCGCGTGGGACGCGCCTCCCGTGCGGCTCGAGATCGCGAAGCGCATCCCGATCGCCGGCGGGATGGCGGGTGGTTCCGCCGATGCGGCGGCGGCGCTACGCCTCGCGGCCGAGGCGGCTGGGCTCGACGACCGCCGCTGGCTCGAAGACATCGCCGCCGGCCTGGGTGCGGACGTCCCCAGCCAGATCCGGGGCGGGCTCGTGCTCGCCACGGGCATCGGCGCGCGCCTGCGCCCGCTGAGCGCGGGACTCGAGTACTCGGTCGTCGTCATCCCCGTCGATGCCGAGCTGCGTGCCGGGGACGTGTACGCGGAGGCCGACCGGCTCGGCCTCGCCCGCGACGCACTCGGCCTCGCCCGTTCGCTGACGCGCGTGCAGGCCGCGCTCTCGTCCGAGACGGTGCTCGATCGCGTCCACAACGACCTCCAGGATGCGGCACGCTCGCTGTGCCCGGCGATCGACGACGTGCTCGAGTCCGCGCTGGCCGCCGGCGCCGACCACGCGATGGTCTCTGGATCGGGTCCGACCGTGCTCGCGCTCTTCAGCGAGGACGGCCATCGCGAGCGCGCGACGGCCGCCCATGCCGCGCTCGTCGAGGCGGGCAGGACGCCCGTCCCGATCCTCACCGAGCCCGCCGGCCCGATGACGTAGCGCAGGAATAACCACGAACCTGTCGATCGGCCGCGAACTACGGCACAATCCATGCCATGACGAGCACGCAGATCACCTATCTCGTGGCTGCAGCCTGTGGCATCTGCGCGCTCGCCGCGTTCGTCGCGCTGATCGCCTTCCCGGCATGGAACGCCTACAGCAAGACCTGGGAACGGGTCGCAGCGGGCTTCCTCTCGGTGTTCGTGCTCGTGGCGCTGATCGTCCTCGGCGCATTGGGCGGCGCGGCCATCGCGTACTACTGGGACAGCATCGCGGCGTAGCCTGTGACGATGGCCAGCCCCCCCGAGAGGACGCTGGGGCTCGATTTCGCTGCGCTGGACGCAATCACCGAGGCGGTCGAATCGGGCGCCGGACTGCCTGACGTCGTCCGCGCGGCCGCCCGGGTGCTGGAGGCCAGCCTGGTGCTGCTCGATCGCACCGGTGCCGTGCTGGCGGTGGCCGCGCGTTCGCCCGCCGACGAGCGCTCGCTGCTCGACGGGGCGGCCGGCGTCGACACGATCGACCTGCGCGTCGCGGATACGCCAGTCGGCCAGCTGCGGATGCGTGCGCGCGCACAACCGGGGCCGGCGCTCGTCCGGCTCGTGACGACGCTCGTCGCCTCCGAGGTCGAGCGGGTGCGCGCCCCGGCACGCGCATCGCAGGACGCGTCGAGCGCGTTCCTGCGTGCGCTGCTCGCGCGCCAGTTCGGCAGCTCGGAGGAGCTCGTCTCGCGCGCCGACGACCTCGGCGTCGACCTCAGCGCGGGAGGCTGCATCCTGGTGGCACGCGCGCATGCGCACGTGCCGACGGAGGAGGGCTGGCGGCCCCGCGTGCTCGCGACCGCCGAGCGTGGGGCGCGCGCCGTCGTGGCGAGCACGATCGCCGCACCGGCCGAGCGCGAGTCCACCGCCGCGGAGGTGGTGCTGCTCGTGCCCGGCGGCGACGACGCCATCGCCAAGCGCGCCGCCGAAGGCGTGTTGCGCGAGCTGCAGGCGGGTCTCTCCGGGCACACGTTCGCGCTCGGGCGCAGCCGCGTCGCCGACGATCCGATGGACCTGCATCGCGCCGGCAACGAGGCGCTGCTGGCGGTCAACGTCGCGGAGGGCGACAAGGAGCATCCGTTGCTGGCGTTCGAGCAGACGGGCGCATACCGGCTGCTGCTGTCCGCGATGAGCGAGGACCCGGCCGAGCTGCAGCGCTTCTACGCCGAGACGGTCGAGCCGCTCGTGGCCTACGACGACCAGTACGAGACCGACCTCGTGCGCACCGTCGAGGCGTTCCTCGACAACGACGGGAACGTGGCGGGCACCGCGCAGAAGCTCTTCACCCACCGCCACACGATCCGCTACCGCCTCGAGCGCGTGCGGGAGCTGTCGGGCCTCGACGTCGGATCGACGGACGGGCGCGAGAAGCTGTCGCTCGGTCTCAAGGCGATGCGCGTGCTGGGCGTCACGGCCCCGAGCGGACCCGCCACCGAGCCCGGCACCGGCGCCGGCCGCGTGCCGCGGCGCCAGGCCGGCAACTCGTAGCGCGTGCGGCGCAGACGCCCGCGAGCGAGCGACTAAGCTCCCGCCGGAATGCGGATCGGCATCCTCACCGGATCTGGGACCTATGCGCTTCCGGGCATCGAGGCCGACGGCGAGCCCGAGCTCGTGCAGACGCGCTTCGGCGCGGCACCGGTCACGAGCGGGCGCTTTGCGGGCGTCGACGTCCTGCACATCTCGCGCCACCGCCCGGGCCACGAGCTGCTCTCCAGCCAGGTCACCCACCAGGCGAACATCACGGCGTTCAAGGAGCGCGGTGCCGACGCGATCCTCTCCGTCACGGTCTGCGGCGCGCTCGACCACGACCTCTCGCTCGGAAGCCTCGTCGTCTTCGACGACCTGCACTTCCTGGCCAATCGCCTGCCCGACGGGTCGATCTGCACGCTCTTCACCGAGCCCGGCGAGAAGGGGCGAGGCCACTGGATCTACGAGTCGCCGTTCTCGCAGCCGCTGCGCCAGGCGCTGCTCGACGGCGCCCATGAGGCGGGCCATCACGTGCGCGACGGCGGTTGCTACGGCCACGTGGACGGCCCGCGCTTCAACACCAAGACGGAGATCCGCATGCTGCGCAACTGCGGCGTGACCGTGGTCAGCCAGACCGCGGGTCCGGAGACGGTGCTCGCCGGAGAGGCGGAGATCCCGTACGCCCTGATCGGCTACGCCACCGACTACGCCAACGGCGTGAAGGCCGAGGCGACCCCGGTCGAAGAGCTCATCCGGCTGATCGGTGCGAGCGGCGACACGCTGGCGAGCACGCTCGCCGCTGCGGTACCGAAGATCGATGCCGACGCGCTGCGGCCCGTCGGCACGTTCTATCGCTTCGACTGATCGCGGCACCTGGGCGGCGTCGACCCGGCGGGTCCTCATCGCGACCCCTCCCGCGCGAGCCTCGACGCGTCCGCCTCGCGCGCGTCCGCGGCGGGCGACGACCCAGCCCGTCCCACTTCCCCGGCTGCGGCCTCACGTGCGTACTGGCGCACCCACTTGCGGATCGCGTTGTCCGACACGCCGTAGCGGCGGCCGACGGCGCTGTAGCTCGTCGCGTCGATCTCCCGCATGAGCTGGGCGTAGGGCGGGCGTCCGATGCGGCGAAGCGCCGGTTGGGCCTCACCGCGCTTGCCCGGTGCCCGGATGCCGCAGTCTCTCGAGCAATAGCGTTGGCGCCGGTACTTCGCGCGGAACGTGCGTCCGCATCGCAGGCACGCCCGCTCGACCGGCAACGTGCGGTTCTTGCGTCCGCAATGCGTCTCGAGCGTCGCGGCGCAGTTCGGACACACGATCCGGAGGTTGTCCAGGCGATGGTCGTCCCGGACTCCATTGACATGGTCGAGGATGAGCGACATCGGGAGCCCCCTCCACTGATCGTCCTGTCCGCAGAGCTCGCAACGCCGCGGCTTGAGTCCCTCGCGGTAGAGACGCTCCTTGAGATGGTTGCGGCTATAGCCCGAGCCCTCGACGAGGATCTCGTCGAGCGGACGGGGCTTTCGTCGCAGCCCCTTGCGCTGTGCCGCGCGCGGGTCGAAGTGCTGGGTCTCGATCTCCCACCTGTCGATCCAGATCTTCAGCGTTCGGCCGTTGCCACCCGTGGCGCAGAGGCCCAGCCGACGCAGGGTCTCCGCATAGCTCAGCGAGGCCGCGACTGCCGCGCGCGCCTGTGCTTCGGTGTAGTTGGCCACGAACACATGTTCGCAGAGCGCCCGGATAAACCGGGATGGAGTGAGGAATGAGAGAGTCCGACATCGAAGGAGTAGCGATCCACGGTGGCCCCGAGTCATGCGTTGGCGTTCGT
>DATAZX010000085.1:0-16270 GCA_036271815.1 Solirubrobacteraceae bacterium | reverse complement strand
CGGCACGAGGCCGTCCCGCCAGGTCGCGTTCAACCCCCGTCCGCCAGGAGCTCCATGTCGCGTACCCCTCGCCTGCTCGCCGTAGCGTTCGCATTCGTCGCGCTGCTCGTTCCGGCCGCCGCGCACGCAAGCCCGCTTCAGACGTCGATCATGATGGACGACGATCTGCTGGTCAATCGCGACGACAGCACTGCCACGAAGGCGTTGGAGCAGATGAAGAAGCTGGGGGTCGACACGGTCCGCGTGACGGTGCTGTGGAAGACGGTCGCCCAGAACACGCGCTTCTCGAAGTCCGATCTCAAGAAGCTCAAGGGCAAGTACCGCACGGCCGCGCTCAAGCAGAACAAGCGCTTCAAGCCGACCAACCCGAGCACATACCCGATCCGCAACTGGGATCGCTACGACAACCTCGTCAACGAGGCCGCCAACGTCGGCATCAAGATCTACTTCAACGTCACGGGTCCCGGTCCCGCGTGGGCGATGACGAAGCCGCCGAAGGCGCAGCACGCGCTCGCCGCGACCTGGAAGCCGCGTCCGTCGGCGTTCAAGCAGTTCGTGACGGCGGTCGGCACGCGCTTCTCGGGCACGTACCACGACGAGGACGGCAACAAGGGCGTCATCCCGCGCGTGCGGTTCTGGTCGCTGTGGAACGAGCCCAACCAGGCCGGCTGGCTCTCCCCGCAGTGGGAGAAGCACGGCAGCCAGATGGTGCCGGCGTCCCCCGCCCTGTATCGCGAGCTGTACCAGTACGGCTACAAGGGCCTCGTCGCCAGCGGCCACCGCGTCGACACGGACATCATCCTGATGGGCGAGACGGCTCCCAACGGCACCGACGCGAAGACCACGAAGTCGCCGATGCGCCCGGGCCTGTTCCTGCGGGAGCTCGCCTGCGTCGATCCGGCGGGCAACCCCTACGCGGGCTCGGCCGCGACGCTGCGCAAGTGCAGCGACTTCGCCAAGCGCGGGCCGCTGATCGCCAACGGGTACGCGCATCACCCGTACACGAAGAACGTCCCGCCGACGGTCGCCGACCCCAATCCGGACACGCTGACGATGGCCAACATCGGCTCGCTCGGGACGCTGCTGGACACGTTGTCGGCGAAGACCGGCGGCGACATCCCGGCGAACCTGCCGCTGTTCATGACGGAGTTCGGCTTCGAGACCAACCCGCCGGACCCGTTCTCGGGCGTCGCCCCGGCGCTGCAGGCGGCGTACGACGACATCGGCGAGTACCAGGCGTGGCAGAACCCGCGGATCCAGTCGCAGGCGCAGTTCCTGCTGCGCGACGTCGCACCGGTCCGCACGCACAAGAAGAACTCCAAGGCCTACTGGTTCACGTATCAGTCGGGGCTCTTCTACCTCAACGGCACGGCGAAGCCGGCGCTTGCCGCCTACGCGACGCCGTTCCTGGCCTTCGACGCCCACACCACCGACCCGACGACGGGCACCGAGGTGTTCAACCTCTGGGGCCAGATGCGGCTGCTGCCCAACGGCACGCAGACGAACGTCCAGATCCAGTGGCGCGACAAGACCAACCCGAGCGCCCCCTGGATCTCGGTCGGCGACCCGGTGCCGATCGACGGGATGGGCTACTTCCAGGCCACCCGCAGCGCTCCGGCCGCCGTCACCGGCGAGTGGCGCTCGGCGCTGATCGTCAACGACCCGACCACCGGCGTGCCCACCGTCATCGCGTCGAGCCCCGGCACCGGCGGGATCTGACCGGGCTCGATCCGCGCCGCTCCCGCGTGCCCGAGAACGGGCGCGCGGGAGGCCGCGGCGCTCGTGCTGGCGGTCCGGTCGGTCGTCGCGGCAAACGGCCCGTGGGTGAAGCGCCGTCGCGGGGTAAGGCGTCGCGTGGCGCGGCGACGGCGCGCGGGGTGAGGCGGCGCGCGGGGTGAGGCGGCGCGCGGCGCGCTGACTACGCGCGGGTGAAGCGGCGCCCGGCGACGGGCGAGACGGCCTCGTCGGCGACCAGCACCGGGACGGGCCGGGCCGCCACCGCGTGCGCCTCGGCCTCCGCGGCGGCCTCGGCCTTCTCGAGCGCGGCGAGGCGCTCGGGCGTCATCGCCGTCGCGTCCTCGTTGGCCTCGAGCCAGGCCGCGCCCTCGGCGGCGGCGCGCTCGTCGACGACGATCTTCTTCGTCGTCGCGTACTTGTCGATCTCCTCGAACAGGACGTCGACGAGCTGGGCGGTCGGCACCTTGCGCAGTGCCTTGCCGCGGCTGAAGATCAGGCCCTCGTTCTTGGCGCCCGTGATGCCGAAGTCCGCGTGCGATGCCTCGCCGATGCCGTTGACCGCGCAGCCGAGGACGGCGACCTCGATCGGGTCCTCGTAGGCCTCCAGGCGGCGCTCGATCTCCATCACGACGGAGTCCATGTCGAACTGCAGGCGTCCGCAGGTGGGACAGGCGATCAGGACCGGTCCGCGCTCGCGCAGCTGCAGCGCCTTGAGGATCTCCCAGGCGACCTTGACCTCCTCCTCGGCGTGGAACGTCGAGAGGCTGATGCGGATCGTGTCGCCGATGCCGTCGGCGAGCAGCGTGCCGAGGCCGACGGCGGACTTCAGGCTGCCCGACCACTTCGTGCCGGCCTCGGTGATGCCGAGGTGCAGCGGGTGGTCGATGCGCTCGCTCAGCAGCCGGTTCGCCGCGATCGTGTTCGGCACGTTCGTCGACTTGATCGAGACCTTGAAGTCCGTGAAGTCGAGCCGGTGCATGAGCTCGACGAACTCGGTGGCGGCCGTCGTCAGCGCCTCGACGGAGTTCTCGCGCTCAAGCTCGTGCAGGTGCTTGGGCAGCGAGCCGGAGTTCACGCCGATGCGCATCGGCGTGCCGGCGAGCTTCGCCGCCGCCGCGACCTCGGCGACCTTGTCGGGCCCGCCGATGTTGCCCGGGTTCAGCCGGATGCAGTGCGCGCCCGCCGCGATCGCCTTGAGCGCGAGCGTGTGGTTGAAGTGGATGTCCGCGATGATCGGGATCGGCGACTGCACGACGATCGTCTTCAGCGCCTCGATGTCCCGCTCGCGCGGAACGGCCACGCGCACGATGTCCGCCCCGGCGTCGGCCACCTTGCGGATCTGGTCCATCGTCGCCGACAGGTTCGCGGTCTCGGTCTTCGTCATCGTCTGCACGACCACCGGAGCCCCGCCGCCGATCGGTACGCCGCCGACGACGATCTGTCGTTTGGAAGCCATGTCGAGGATTCTACGGGGGTGGCACCCGGCCCCGATCATTCTTCTGTGAACGCGCTCGGGCGCGCGTGCGTGTTCGGCTACGGGTCGCTCGTCGCCGACGGCGCCGGCTGCGTCGTCGCCGTGCTGCGGGGGTGGCGCCGGTGCTGGGGCGTCGCGATGGACAATCGCGTCGACCTGCCGGGCTACAAGTCCTACCGCCTGCGCTCGGACGGCAGCCGGCCGGCCGTGTCCGTGGCGTTCCTGGACATCGTGCGCGACCCCTCGTCGGCGATCACCGGGATCTGCATCCCCGTCGACGGCAGGCGGCTCGCCGAGCTCGACGCCCGCGAGCGCAACTACGAGCGCCTCGACGTCACCTCCGCGGTCGACGGCGATCACGGGACCGTGTGGGCGTACGTCGGATCCGGCGACGGCCGGGCGCGGCTGCACGACGGGCTCGGTCGCGGCCGGGCCGTCGTGAGCCGTGACTACCTCGCCGCCGCGGCCGCCGCGGTCGCCGCCTTGGCGCCGCGCGAGGCCGCCGCCATCGGCGACGCCGCCGAGGCGGACGGTCTCGCGGCACTCGATCTCGAGCGCGTCGAGCTCGCCTGACAGCGCGGGCTTGCCCGACCGCGCGAACCGCGCTCAGCGCACGCCGAAGCCCTGGCCGCTGGAGATGCGGCCGATGTCGTTGGACAGGCCGATGTAGAACAGCACGAAGACGAGCATGAAGCCGACGATGCCGGCGCGCTCCATGACGCGAAACGGGATCGGGCGCCCGCGCAGCTTCTCGGCGAGCGCCCAGAAGATGTGCCCGCCGTCCAGCGGCAGGAACGGGAACAGGTTGATGACGCCCAGCGACAGCGAGATCAGCGCCAGGATGTAGATCGCCTGCTTGGTGTCGAAGGCGAAGGACTCGCGCGTCGCCTCGTAGGAGCCGACGACGCCGGACACCTGCTTGCGGGCCTGCTTGTCGTAGACGAGCTTGACGAGCGAGTCGACGGTCGTCGTCGTGATCTTCCACATCGTGCTGCCCGCGTAGCCCGCGGCGCCGGCCGGCCCGAAGTCCGAGGTGCGATCGCCGAACTGCAGCCCGACGAGCATCCGCGGCTTCTCGGGCGTGGCCCCCTCCTTGACCTCGGCCTTCGTCGGCGGCGGTGGCTGCGTGAAGCGCGGGAAGACGCGGAAGCTCAGGTGCTTGGCGCCGCGCAGCACCTCGAAGCGCACCGGCGTGCGGGACTCGCACCCGACGACGGGCTTGCCGCTGCACGTGTGGGCGACGATCGCGCTCATGAGGCTGTTGACGCGGTCGGGGCCGTCCTGCGGGCGCAGCGCGGCGGCGTAGCCGGGCTTGCCATCCACGGACAGCACGCGATCGCCCGGCCTGAGCACCTGCGCGGCGGGACTGCTCGGCGTGAGCTTGTCGACCACCGGCTGGGCGAAGTTCAGCGTCGAGAACGTGTACAGCCCCCACAGGATCACGAACGCGAGCACGATGTTCACCGCGGGGCCGGCAGCGATCACGACGACGCGCTTCCACACCTTCTGGCGGTAGTAGGCACGCTCGACGACGTCCGCCGGGATGTCCTCCTCCGGGTTCATGCCGGTGATCTTCACGTAGCCGCCGAGCGGGATCGCACCGATCGCGTACTCGGTCTCCGATCCCTGCTTGCGCCAGCGGAAGATCAGCGGCGGGAAGAACAGCGAGAAGCGCTCGACGCGCATGCCGACGGCCTTGGCGGCTGCGAAGTGGCCGAGCTCGTGCAGGATCACGAGCGCGGCGAAGCCCGCGAAGGCGAGGACGTAGCTCACCTGTTCAGTGTGGCAGGCGGTCTGACTCGGCCTGCACGTGGCGCGCGGCGACGGCGCGGGCCTCGCGGTCGGCCTCGTACAGCGACTCGAACGCGCGCACGGGCTGTGGCGCGAGCTCCTCGAGCGTGCGCTCGATCACCGTGGCGATGCGGAGGAAGCCGAGGCCGCCGCGCAGGAAGGCGTGCACCGCGACCTCGTTGGCGGCGTTCAGCACGCAGGGCGCGGTGCCGCCGGCGATCGCCGCCGCGCGGGCCAGCCCGAGGCACGGGAACGCCTCGTGGTCGACGGGCTCGAAGGTCAGCGCGCCGATCTCCGCGAGGTCCAGTCGACGCAGCGGCACGTCGACGCGCTCGGGGTAGTGCAGCGCGTAGGAGATCGGGACGCCCATGTCGGGATGGCCGAGGTGCGCCAGCGCGGCCCCGTCGCACAGCGTGATCATGCTGTGGACGATCGACTGCGGATGCACGACGACGTCGATGCGCTCGTAGGGGATGCCGAACAGGTGGTAGGCCTCGATCACCTCGAGTCCCTTGTTCATGAGCGTGGCGGAGTCGATCGAGATCTTGCCGCCCATGTCCCAGGTCGGGTGCTCGAGCGCCTCCTGCACGCTGACGTCCTCGAGGTCGGCGCGGGTGCGGCCGCGAAACGGGCCGCCGGACGCCGTCAGCACGAGCTTCTCCACCGTCCCCGGCCGTTCGCCGGCCAGCAGCTGATGCAGCGCCGAGTGCTCGGAGTCGACGGGCAGGATCTGGGCGCCGGTCGCCTCGGCGAGCGCCATCACGAGCTCGCCGCCGACGACGAGCGACTCCTTGTTGGCGAGCGCCAGGTCGATGCCCTCGCCGAGCGTGGCGACCGTCGGACCGAGCCCGGCCGATCCGACGAGCGCGTTGAGCACGAGATCGGCACCGGACTCGAGCACGAGCCGCACGAGCCCCTCGGGACCGGACAGGACCTCGCCGTCGGTCCACTGCTCGGCCGCGCGCGCGCCGGCGTCGGCATCGGCGAGCGCGATCCGGTCGACGCCGAAGCGGCGCGCCTGCTCGATCAGCGCATCCGACGAGCGCTCCGCGCTGAGGCCGACGAGCTCGAGCTCGGGGTCGCGCGCGACGATCTCGAGCGCCTGCGTGCCGATCGAGCCGGTCGAGCCGAGGATGAGGAGGCGCCGGGGCACGCGGCGCATTGTGTCAGGCGGATCGCGCGCTACTCGCCGCGCTTGCTCTCCCAGTGCTCATAGCCCGGGAGCGCGCTGAGGACGGCCAGCACGATCGCGGCGTAGAAGACCCCGACCGGAGCGCCTCTGCCATACGCCATCCCGCCCGCTCCGGCGATCAGGCAGGCGACGAGGACATGCGGCGTCAGGGCGCGAGACACGACAGCTCGAAGCGTATCCCGCTGGAAGACGAGCGCCAGCGCGACGCCGAGGATCGTCGCGAGCCCGCCGAGGAGCGTGCCGAACAGCGTCACTCGGCCGCGCCGGTCCGGCCCATATCGCCGCGCAGCGCCATAGGCGCAGAACGCCCCGAAGTTCGCCCCCCTACGAGAGGGCGAGCCAGATGTAGTAGCCGGCGACGACCGAGAACATGACGGCGTCGAGGCGGTCCAGCGCGCCGCCGTGGGCGCCGAAGAGGCGGCCCGTGTCCTTCGTGCCGGCGTCGCGCTTGACGAACGACTCGAACAGGTCGCCGACCGGCGCGGCAACCGCGACCCCGAGGCCGAGCAGGATCGCGTCGCCGCCGGACAGCCAGTCCTGGTAGGTGCCGGCGAGCCAGGTCGCCAGCACCGCCGTGAACATCCCGATCGCCAGGCCCTCGACGGTCTTGTTCGGCGACACGCTCGGCGCGAGCTTGCGCTGTCCGAACCAGCGCCCGCCGAGGTAGGCGCCGCTGTCGCCGACGAACGTGCCGACGAGGATGTCGACGAGGATCGCGCCGCCGTGCGGCAGCTCGCGCAGGAGCACGCCGTGCGCGAACGAGAGCCCGATCCAGGCCACCCCGAACATCGTCACGGCCATCCCGAGCGTCCCCGCCTGGCGCTGGCGCAGCGTCACCGCGAACAGCACCGGGAAGAACGCCATCGCCGCGAGCAGGACGTGGAAGCCGTCGCCGAGATAGGCCGCGAGGATCACCCCGGCGACGCCGACGAAGCCGGCGAGGCGGACCGGCTCGACCTCCGCGTAGAGGTCGAACAGCTCGCCGAGGCACAGGATCCCGAGGACGATCACGGCCACCGTGAACCAGATCCCGCCGAGCGCGATGATCGTCGAGGCGAACGCGATCGCCGGGATCGCGACGATGATCCGCGACGTGAGCTCCGAGCGCGCGCGGCGCGGCTCGCGCGGCCGGCGCGGCTCGCGGCGAACGCGCTCGCGGCCGCCCGCGGCCTCAGAGCGACCCGCGCCGCGGCCACCGCTCGAGGACCGGCGGCCTGAGGCGCCACCGCCCCCGCCCCTGCCCCGGCTGCCGCCCGCCCGCCCGCCGCGCGACGCCATCAGCGTCCGCCGAAGCGACGGCGGCGCGCGCTGAACTCCGCCAGGCACGCTTCGAACGCGGCCCGGTCGAAGTCCGGCCACAGCTCGTCGCGGAACACGAGCTCGGAGTACGCCGACTGCCACATGAGGTAGTTGCTCAGGCGCTGCTCGCCGCTCGTGCGGATGACGAGGTCCGGGTCGTGCATCTCCGGCGCGTACAGCAGCGCCTGGAAGTCGGCCTCGTCGCCGCCGTCGAAGCGCCGGGCGGCGTCGACGATCTCGGCGCGCCCGCCGTAGTTGAACGCGACGAACAGCGTGATCCGCGCGTTGTCCCTGGTGAGGTCCTCGGCCCAGTCCATCTGCTCGAGCAGCGCGGCCTCGACCCCGCCGCGGCGGCCGATGAAGCGCATCCGCACGCCCTGCTCGTGCAGCTCGGGCGTCTCCTCGACGATGCGCTGGGCGAACATCGCCATCAGCGCCATGACCTCCTCCTCGGGCCGCGACCAGTTCTCCGTCGAGAACGAGTAGACCGTGAGCTCGAGGACACCGAGCGCGACGGCGTCGCGCAGGCGGGCCTTCAGCGTGTCGGCGCCGGCCTGGTGGCCGTCGGCGACCGGGAGGTCGCGTGCCTTCGCCCAGCGACCGTTGCCGTCGGTGATGATCGCGACATAGCGCGCCGCCTCGGTGGACTCGGTGCTCACCGTCGTGGCCCGCGCGTCCGCACTAGACCTCGAGGATCTCTTCTTCCTTGCCTTTGAGCAGCACGTCCAGGTCCGCGATCCGCGTGTCGGTCAGCTTCTGCAGCTCGCTCTCGGCGCGGCGCTCCTCGTCCTCGCCGACGTCGCCCTCGTCCTTGAGCTCGCGCAGGTCGTGCATGACGTCGCGGCGCACGTTGCGGATCGCGACGCGCCCCTCCTCCGCGATGTGGCGGACCATCTTCACGAACTCGCGGCGGCGCTCCTCGGTGAGCTGCGGGATCACGAGGCGGATGATCACGCCGTCGTTGTTCGGCGTGAGGCCGAGGTTGGCCTCGGTGATGCCCTTCTCGATCGCCTTCAGCGTCGACTTGTCGAACGGCTGCACGGTCAGCATCTGCGCCTCGGCGGCGTTGATCGACGCGAGCTGCTTCAGCGGCGTCGACGCGCCGTAGTAGTCGACGTGGACGCGGTCGAGCAGGGCCGGGCTCGCGCGCCCGGTGCGGACCGAGCTGAACTCCCCGTTCGTCGCCTCGACGGACTTCCTCATGCGCTCGCCGGCGTCGGCCAGCAGCTCGTCGATCAGCTCACTCATCTCGCGTCACCACCACCGTTCCCACCTGTTCGCCGGACACTATCCGCTCGATGTTGCGCTCGTCGTTCATGTTGAAGACGTGCAGGGGCATGTGGTTCTCGGCGCACAGCGTCAGGGCGGTGTAGTCCATCACCCGCAGCCCGCGGCGCACCGCGTCCATGTGGCTGATCTCGGGGATCAGCTCCGCGCCGGCGTCCTCGCGCGGATCGGCGGAGAGCACGCCCTCGACCCCGTTCTTGGCCATCAGGATCGCCTCGGCGTGGATCTCGACGGCGCGCAGCGCGGCGGCCGTGTCGGTCGTGAAGAACGGGTTGCCGGTGCCGGCGGCGAAGATCACGACGCGGCCCTTCTCGAGGTGGCGCATCGCACGCCGGCGGATGTACGGCTCGGCGACCTCGGAGATCGTGATCGCCGACTGCACGCGTGTGTGGACGTCCTGCTGCTCGAGCGCGTCCTGCAGCGTGAGCGCGTTCAGCACCGTCGCGAGCATGCCCATGTAGTCGGCCGTCGCGCGGTCCATGCCGGCGGCGGCGCCCCTGAGGCCGCGATAGATGTTGCCGGCGCCGACGACGATCGCGACCTCCACGCCGCGCCGCTGCACCGCGGCGATCTGCACGGCGACGGCGCGGACCCGGTCGGGGTCCGTGCCGTACTCCAGCTCGCCCATCAGGGCCTCGCCCGAGAGCTTCAGCAGGACCCGCTTGAACGCCGGTGCGGGCGCGTCGCTCGGCACCGCGACGGTCTCCTACTCGCCGACCGCGAAGCGGGTGAAGCGGCGCACGACGATGTTCTCGCCGGTCTTGCGCGACAGGTCGGCGCGCAGCTCCTCGATCGTCTTGTTGCCGTGCTTGTCGCCGTTGACGTGCGGCTGCTTGAGCAGGACCGTCTCCTCCATCCACTTGCGCAGCTTGCCCTCGGCGATCTTCGCGCGCACGTTCTCGGGCTTGTCCGCCGCCTGCTGCTCGAAGACCCGCAGCTCGGCGTTGCGCGACTCCTCGTCGACGTCCTCCTCGGAGATGTAGCGCGTGGCGGGCGAGGCGGCGACGTGCATCGCGACCTCCTTCGCGAACGCGACGAAGTCGTCGTTGCGCGCGACGAAGTCCGTGTTGCAGTCGACCTCCACGAGCACGCCGACCTTGCCGTTGGCGTGGATGTAGGACTGCACGGTGCCCTCGGACGCCTCGCGGGCGCCGAGCTTGGCGATCTTGTTGCCGAGCTGCACCTTCAGCAGCTCGAGCGCCGCGTCGGCGTCGCCGTCGGTCTCGACGAGCGCCCGCTTGCAATCCATCATGCCCGCGCCGGTCAGGTCACGCAGGGCCTTGACGTCCTTCGCACTGATGTTGCTCACTTCGCGTCCTCTGTCTCGGTCGCGGCCGCCGCCTCCGGCGCGGCGGGCGCTTCGGTGCTGGTCACTGCGGCGGCCTCGGGGGCGGGCGTCGCGGGTGCCTCCGCGGTCGGTGCCACCGGAGCCGCTGCCTCCTTCTTCGGCGCCGCCGGCTTGGCCTTCGCCTTCTTCGGCGCGGCCGGCTTGGCGGCTGCGGCGGGCTTGGCGGCTGCGGCGGGCTTCGCTGGCGCGGCGGGTGCGGCGGCAGCGGCCGGTGCGGCGGCGGGCTTCGCCGCTGCGGCGGGTGTGGCGGGCGCGGCTGCCGGGGGCGCTGCGGCCGGTGCGGGCGCTGCTGCGGCGGCGGGCTTCGCCGCTGTGGCCGGTGCGGCGGCGGGCGCAGCTGCCGGCTCCTCGGCGACCGGCGGAGCGGCGGCCTCGGCGGCGGCCTTCGCTGCCGCTGCGGCCTCGCGCTCGGCCGTCTCGCGGGCCTCCTTCTCCTCGGCCTCACGCTGGGCGCGTGCCTCGGCCGCGGCGCGCTGGGCGTCCTCGGCCTCCTTGCGCGCCTGCTCCTCCTGCGCGCGGAAGACGGCGGAGCCCTCGCCGACGACGTCGCCGATCGCGTTGATGATCAGCGCGCACGAGCGGATCGCGTCGTCGTTGCCCGGGATGACGTACTCGATGCCGTCCGGGTCGCAGTTGGTGTCGACGAGTCCGATGATCGGGATCCGCAGGCGCTGCGCCTCGCGGACGGCGATCTCCTCGACCTTGAGGTCGATGACGACCATCGCGTTCGGCGGACGCGTCATGTGCTTGACGCCGCCGAGGTTCGCGCGCAGCTTCGTGAGGTCGGCGAGCGCGGCCATGCGCTCGCGCGTCGGCAGCAGCGCGAGCTGGCCGTCGGCCTCGTAGCGCTCGAGGTCGTGCAGGCGCTTGATGCGCTGGTTGATCGTCTGGAAGTTCGTCAGCAGCCCACCGAGCCAGCGGTGGTTGACGTACGGCATGCCGGACGCCTCTGCCGCGCTCTTGACGGCGTCGCGGGCCTGCTTCTTCGTACCGACGAACAGCACGGTGCCGCCCTTGTGCGCGACCTGCGACGCGAACTCCTGCGCCTGGCGCAGCAGCTGCTCGGTCTTCAGCAGGTCGATGACGTAGATGCCGCCGTTCTCGCCATGGATGAAGCGGCGCATCTTCGGATTCCAGCGGCGGGTCTGGTGGCCGAAGTGCACGCCGGCCTCCAGCAGCTCTCTGATCCCAACTTGGGCCATGGGGTCCTGCTCCTTGATTGATGCTGCGTGAGGGTGCTTCCCACCGGCACGAGGCGGGACCCGGCCGCGAAGGCCGGGCAGGACCGCGTCGCAGACCCCGGTGGGGTCGTTTGACATCGAGCGGTCAGTTTACGCAAGCTTTCGCGGCGGCCTTCGTTTGGAGGTCGTGCGGACGGGTCCGCCCTTCCCCTACCTCCGGTGGGCTCGCCTCGCGCAGTGGGCGTTGGCGGGGCGGCCTTTGGACGGGCCGCCCCGCCGCTCCTCGCATCTGAAGGGCTCGCAGCGTCGGGCGCGAGCCGCCGACGAAGCGCGCCGCGCGGCGGCGGGTGCGCGGCGCCGTGGCGGGAGCGCGGCGCGGTCCCCGGGCTCGGCGCTACGCGGCGGCGGCCGCCGCGAGCGCAGCAGCGAGGTCCGCCGGCAGCGGCGACGTCACGTCGACCGGCTCCCCGCCGACGGGGTGCGGGAAGGCGAGGTGCGCGGCGTGCAGGAACTGGCGCGTCAGGCCGAAGCGGCCGGCGCTCCCGTAGTCCGGATCGCCGCAGACCGGATGGCCGATCGCCTGCAGGTGCACGCGGATCTGGTGCGTGCGCCCCGTCTGCAACGAGACGCGCAGCAGCGTCGTCTGCGCCAGCGCGCGCTCGATCTCGAAGTGCGTGATCGCCGGCTTCGGCGCGTCCGTGTCGGTGGACATCCGCGTGCGGACGCGACGATCGCGGCCGATCGGCGCCTCGATCGTCCCGGTGCGCGCAGGCGGGCGCCCCTCCACGAGCGCGAGGTACTCGCGGCGCATCGTGCGCGCGGCCAGCGCCGCCTTCAGCGCGCGATGGACCTCGTCGCTCTTGGCGACGACGAGCAGGCCCGACGTGTCGCGGTCGAGGCGATGCACGATCCCGGCGCGACCCTCGTCCTCGCCGCCGGCGATCCGGCCCGCGAGCGCCTGTGCGAGCGTGCCCTCGCGATGCCCGCGCGCGGGATGCACGACGACGCCGCGCGGCTTGTCGACGACGATCAGGTGCTCGTCCTCGAACGCGATCTCGAAGGCGGCCACGGCGGTCGCGTCGCCCGGCGCGGCCGCGGGGCGCTCGTCGTCGAGGATCGTGATCTGCTCGTCGCCGCGCACGCGCTGGCCCTTGCGCGCGGCGTCGCCGTCGACGACCACGCGGCCCGCGGCGATCAGGCGCGCCGCCTGCGAGCGGGAGCCCAGCGGCCGCGCGAGGAACGCGTCGAGGCGCTCCCCCGCCGCCTCAGCCGGAACGTCGATCAACATCTCCGAGCTCCATGACGAGCACCAGCACGACGACGCCGATCGTGATCGCCGAGTCGGCGAGGTTGAACGGCGGCCAGTGCGGCAGCTTGAGGAAGTCGATCACGGCGCCCTCGCGGACGCGGTCGACGATGTTGCCCACCGCGCCGCCGAGCAGCATCCCGGTCGGCAGCCAGATCCAGCGCCGCGTCGCGTGGCGCGCGAAGTAGACGAGCAGCGCGATCACGGCGATCGCGATCACGACGCTGACGAGCGCGCCGCCGTTCTGCAGCTGGCCGAACGCGACGCCGTCGTTGCGGACGTCGACGAGCTTGATCGTGTCGCCGACGATCCGTCGCTCCTCGCCGCGCGCGATCGCGTGCGTGACGAGCCCCTTGACGACCTGGTCTGCGATGACCACGACGGCGAACACGAGCGCCGCGCGCGCCCAGGCGACCCGCGGAGCGGTCGGCTGCGTGCCGGCGCTCACCCGTGGATGAGGCTGACGATCAGCCCACCGCCGAGCACGAGCACGAGGATCGCGACGAGAGCGCTGATGTCGATCGGTCCGATCGGCGGGATGAAGCGCCGAAACAGCCCGAGGTACGGCTCGCAGACGTCGCGCAGGAAGCCCAGCAGCGCGCTCGACCAGCCGGCGTACGGCATCCGGCCGCCGAACGAGAAGTACAGCGTCGACAGGATGTAGGCGAAGATGATGATCCAGTAGACGGTGATCAGGGCGTTGAGGAAGCCCGCGATCTCCACGCGAACCGAGGCGGCGATCGGGACGATCGCGCTCATCGGGCGAGCACCGCCTGCATCGCGTCGTCGAACGCGGCCCGCACGCCGGCGCGCTCGAGCGCGGCGAGGCCGCGGGCAGTCGATCCCCCCGGCGAGGTGACCGAGCGGCGCACGGCGAGCGTGTCCATCCCCTTCGCCTTCAGCAACGCCGCCGTGCCCGCGAGGTTGCCCGCGACGAGCTCGCCGGCGACGTCGGCCGGCAGCCCGGCGCGCACGCCCGCGTCGACCTGCGCCTCCGCGACGAGCGCGATGTAGGCGGGCGCGTTGCTCATCAGGCCCATCGCGACGTCGATCTGGCCCTCGTCGACCGACACGACCGGGCCGACGCGGCCGAAGAGCTCGAGCGCGAGCGCCTGCAGCTCCGGGTCGGCGTCGCGGTCGCGGGCGTGGCAGCTCACGCCCTGGCGCACCTCGACGGGAACGCTGGGCAGCATCCGCACGACGGGCGTGCCGCCATAGGCGGCCTTCAGCGACCCGAGCGTGACGCCGCCGAGGACCGAGATGACGCCCTTCGCCGCGCCGCCGAGCGATGTCGCGACGCGCTCGAGGCCGTGCGGCTTGTGGCACAGCACGATCACGTCACAGCGCTCCGCGAGCTCGGCGTTGGACGCGAGCACCTCGCCGCCGACGTCCGCGACGAGCGCGTCGGCACGCGGCCGGAAGAGGTCGCAGACGAGCACCGGCTCGTCCCATCCGCGCGCGAGCGCGACAGCCATGTTCCCTGCTCCGATGAGCCCGATCTGCATGTTCTTGAGTATGAAGGAGCCTCAGCCGCGCAGCGACGCGCGGGCGCCGGTGGCCGTGGAGCCGCGAGCGGCCCTCACGACTGGTTGAAGAAGCCCTTCTCGATCAGCTCGGCGCGTTCCTCGGCGCTGATCTGGACGTTGCGCGGCGTGAGCATGAAGACCTTGCTCGCGATCCGCTGCATGCCGCCGTCGAGCGCGTAGGTGAGGCCGCTGGCGAAGTCGATGAGCCGCTTGGCGAGCTCGTTGTCGGTGCCCTGGAGGTTCAGCACGACGGGGATCGCCTGCTTGAACTTGTCGGCGACCTGCTGGGCGTCGTTGAAGGACTTCGGGATCACGAGATGCACGCGGACGTCGCCGTTGCGCGGGCGCTCGACCGGGCGCAGCACGGTCGTCGGGCGGCGGCTGCGGGGCTCGTCGTCGGGGAAGATGTCGTCGAAGTCGTCGCGGCGCGGCCGGCGCGGCGCGAGACGGCGGACGTTCGGACGCTCGCGGTACAGATCGTCCATGTCGTCCTGTGGCTCGGGTGCGGAGGGACGCTCGCGTTCGCGCTGGCGCTCGACCTGCTGTGCCCGTTCGCGCTCCTCGGCGAACTCGTCGACGTACGCACGCTCCTCGGCGAGGCCGAAGTACACGAGCGAGCGGTGCCAGCTGTCTCTTAACGCCATGGTCGCAGTGAAGGTTAGACCCCGAGCATGATTCTCCTGCAAGCTCAGCGAAACAAGGTGGTGCCGATCCGCACGAGCGTGGCGCCCTCCTCGACGGCGATCTCGTAGTCCTGCGTCGTGCCCATCGAGAGCTCCGCGAGGCCGCGCTGGGCGGCGAGCTCGCGCAGCGCGGCGAACCAGCGCCGGCTCGCCTGCGGGTCGTGCGCGCGCGGCGGCATCGTCATGAGCCCGGCGACGGCGACCGGACAGCGCCCGAGGAACGCTCCGAGCTGCTCGGGGGCGACCCCGCTCTTGCCGGTCTCGCCGGCCACGTTGACCTCGACGAGCACGCGCAGGTCCGCCGGCGCGTGGCGGCCGAGCTGCTCGAGCACGGAGTCCGAGCCGACCGAGTGGATCATCCGGACGAGCGGCGCGACGAGCTTCACCTTGCGACTCTGGAGGTGGCCGATGAAGTCCCACGCGAACACGTCGCCGTGGGCCGCGACCTTCGCCTCCAGGTCCTGCGCGCGGTTCTCGCCGACGACGACGACTCCCGCCTGCGCGAGCACGCCGAGGTCCTCGACGGCGACGTACTTGCCGGCGACGACGATCTCGACGCCGGCTGGGTCGCGCCCGGCGCGCGCGGCCGCGGCGGCGATCCGCTCGCGGACCTCGGCGAGGTTGTCGCGCACGCGCTCGGCGCTGAGGCCCGTGATCAGCTCCGCCATGGGGCACCGGGGTCCGGCTCGCGCCACACGACGCCGGCCTGGCGGCCGGTCGTCGCGCCGTCGCGGCGATAGGAGAAGAGCAGTCCGGGCGGGGCGCACAGCGTGCAGATGGCGACGTCGTGGACCTCAGCGACGCCGGCGCGCTCGAGCTGGCGGCGGGCGACGAGCTTGAGGTCGGCGTTGTCGCCGCGGCGCGCCTTCGGACCGTAGGAGGCGAACGCGGCATGGACCTCGGGGCCGGTCTCATAGCAGCACGGACCGGCGCCCGGTCCGATCGCGGCATGCACCGGGCCGGCGGCCCCGAGCTCGCGCAGCGCGCGCACGCCCTCCGCGAGGATGCCGCCCGCGAGGCCGCGCCGGCCCGCGTGCACGATCGCGACGGCGCCGTGCGCCACGAGCGCGACCGGCAGGCAGTCCGCCGTCAGGACGAGCGCGGCGACGCCTTCCAACGAGGTCGCCTGGCCATCGGCCTCGGCGACCGGCGTTTCCGGGTGCGGCAGCTCGCGCACGCGACGGACGTGCGTGCCGTGGACCTGAGTTGCCAGCAGCGTGCGGGCTCGCGGGATGCCGATCAGCGCGGCCAGCCGGTCGCGGTTGGCGTCGACGGCGGCGGGGTCGTCTGTGGTCGGCAGTGCCAGGTTCAGCGTGTCGTACGGCGCTTGCGAGACGCCGCCGCGGCGCGTCGTGAAGAGCGCGCGACCGCCGGGCATGGCGATCGCGATGTGCTCGCCGGCCCAGGCGAAGGGCGCCGGAAGGTCGAGTGGCGCGGCGATCTGCC
>DATAZX010000084.1:0-40363 GCA_036271815.1 Solirubrobacteraceae bacterium | reverse complement strand
CACGCGGGGTCGCGCCGCGCCTGACCGCGCCGCGCCGGATCGCGTTGGAGTCGCGCCGCGTGGCGTGCCACGCCGCTCGCGGGTCAAGCCCGCGCCGCAGCGCTCGCCACGCCCAGCCGCCGCAGCCCCTCGACGATCTCCGCGGGCCGGTGCGTCGTGAACGACAGGCGCAGCGTTCGAGGATCCGGATCGGTCGCGTAGAACGGCGCGCCCGGCACGAACGCGACGTCGTGGCGCAGCGCGTCCGCCAGCAGCCGCGCGGCGTCCCAGCCCGCCGGCAGCCGAGCCCAGACGAACATCCCACCGTCGGGGCGGTTGAACGTCGAGCCCGCGGGCAGCGCGTCCGCGAGACCGCCGAGCAGCGCGTCGCGGCGGCGGCGGTACTCCGCGCAGATGAGCTCGATGTGCTCGTCGAGGTCGCCGGTCTGCAGCGAGATGCGGGCGGCGTGCTGGTCGACCGTCGAGGTGTGCAGGTCGGCGGCCTGCTTGGCGACGACGAGCGGGCCGAGCAGCGCGTCCGGGGCACGCAGGAAGCCGATCCGCAACCCCGGCGCGAGCACCTTCGACAGCGACGAGACGGTGACCGTGCGATCGGCGGCGCCGGGATAGGAGGCGACCGGCGGCAGCGGCGCGCCGTCGTAGCGCAGCTCGCCGTAGGGGTCGTCCTCGATCAGCCACAGCCCGTGCTCGGCGGCGATCGCGGCGAGCCGCCGGCGCCGGTCGTCGGGCAGCGTGCGGCCGGTCGGGTTCTGGAAGGTGGGGACGAGGTAGAGGAACTTCGGCCGGTGCTCGGCGATCAGCGCCGGCAGCCGCTCGGGATCCAGGCCCTCGTCGTCGCACGGCGCCGGCACGA
Organism: Solirubrobacteraceae bacterium; assembly: GCA_036271815.1. Lineage (GTDB taxonomy): Bacteria > Actinomycetota > Thermoleophilia > Solirubrobacterales > Solirubrobacteraceae > CADCVQ01. Next base: position 39,510 of record DATAZX010000084.1, on the reverse strand, counting down.
GGCGCGCGCCCGCGAAGCCGAAGCACTGCAGCGCGGCGAGGTAGGAGGGGTTCTCGACGAGCACGACGTCGCCCGGGTCGACGAGCACGCTCGCGACGAGCCCGAGCGCCTGCTGCGATCCGGTCGTGACGAGGACCTCGTCGGGGTCGGTCGGCAGACCGCGGTCCCGCAGGCGCGTCGCCAGCAGCGCGCGCAGCTCGGGATCGCCCTCGGTCATCGAGTACTGCAGCGCGCGGGCGACGGCCGTCGGCGCGAGCGCGGTCGCGAACGCCTGCGCGACCATCTCGGCGGGAAACAGCTCGGGCGCGGGCAGGCCACCGGCGAACGAGATGACCTCCGCGCGTTGCGTCAGCTTGAGGATCTCGCGGACCGGCGAGGACTGCACGTCGGCGAGCCGCGCGGAGAGGGGTGGCAGCGGCGCGGGCATCGCGTCCATGATCGCGGTTGCGCGTCGCGAGCGGGGCGCAACCGTGCGCGTTTCGCTCGATTTGCGGGTGATTTTCGACGCTGGGAGGGTGCGTGGCCGGGAGGGGCTGCTACCGTACCGGCCATGGGCGGCGCCGCTGCCCGCGAGGTTCTTGTCTTCGAGTGCGCTCACGCGGTTCGGGTCAGTCGAATCTCCCGAACTGCAGGATGGCCATTTCGCGAGTCCGCGAGGCCACCGATAGGAGCAACTCCACATGTCTTCGAAGTCCTTCGCCGATCTCGGCGTGTCCGCTGTGGTGGTCGATGCGCTCAGGGCGCGCGACATCACGGATCCCTTCGCGATCCAGAACCTCGTCATCCCGGACGTCCTGGCCGGGCATGACGTGCTCGCCAAGTCGCCGACCGGCTCGGGCAAGACGCTCGCCTTCGCCGTGCCGATGGTCGAGCGCCTCACCGCCACCGACCGCCGCCCGGGCGGCCTGATCCTCGCCCCGACGCGCGAGCTCGCCCTGCAGATCGTCGACGACATGACGGACCTGGCGCACGCCCGCGCGCTGTCGGTCGCCTGCGTCTACGGCGGCGCCGGCATCGAGCGCCAGATCAAGCTCGCCCGCCGCGCGCACATCATCGTCGCGACTCCCGGCCGCCTGGAGGACATCCTCCAGCGCCGCGCGATCACGCTCGAGCACATCAAGGTCCTCGTCCTCGACGAGGCCGACCGGATGCTCGACATGGGCTTCCGCCCGGCCGTCGACCGCATCGTCGCCAAGACGCCGCGCAGCCGCCAGACGATGTTCTTCTCGGCGACGCTCGAGGGCGACGCCGGCTCGATCGCCAAGGCGTACACGTCCAACGCCCGCCGCCACGAGCACGTCCCGCCCGTCGACCACGACGCGCCGGAGACCGAGCACCGCTTCATCAAGGTCCAGCACGAGGCCAAGGTCGACCACCTGATCGCCGAGCTGCGCGACGCCGAGCGCGGCCTGACGATCGTCTTCGTGCGCACCAAGCGCGGCTGCGATCGCCTCGTCAAGCGCCTGCGCGACCACAACCTGACCGCGCTGGCGATGCACGGCGACAAGACGCAGTCCCAGCGCGAGAAGGCGCTGGCGCGCTTCGAGCGCGGCGAGGTCGACACGCTCGTGGCGACCGACGTCGCGGCGCGCGGCATCGACGTGCGCGACGTGACGCACGTCATCAACTACGACATGCCCGAGGACCGCGACGGCTACGTCCACCGCATCGGCCGCACGGGTCGCGCGGGGCGGGCGGGCATCGGCGTGACGTTCGTGCTCGGCGACCAGGCCCGGGACATGAGCAAGATCGCGTCCGACCTCGGGCTGCACAAGGAGTTCTCGCTGAGCGGCCTGCCGACGGCGACGAGCGGTCCGGGCGGTGGCGGTGGCGGTGGCGGGAAGCGGCGCTCTGCGGCGCGTCCGGGTCAGCGTGCCGGCCGTCGCGAGCGCGCTGCCGCGGCGGCGGGCTCGGCCTCGCCGTCGCGTTCGGGCCGTCACAGCCGGTAGTTCGCCGGGCTGGCGCGCCGCCCGCGCGGGCCCTCTTTCGGGTCTGCCGCGGGTTGCACGTCGTCTGTCGTCTTCGCCCGCCGTGCGTGTTCGAGTCGCGCACCTGACTGGATCGCGTGCGCCGGATGTTGGCCTGGGACGGCGAGCGAGCCGTGCATCCGCAGCCGCTGTTCTCGGCCGCGGGCGACGGCTACCTCGCCGCGGGCCTGACGCGAGGCCCGTGGGACGAGCGCCTGATGCACGGCGGCGCGCCGTCGGCGCTGCTCGCGCGGGCCGTGCAGGCGGTCGAGCCGGGCGCCGACCTGATCGTGACGCGCCTGACGATCGAGCTGCTGAGCGGCGTTCCCGTGGGCCGGGTGGAGCTTCGGTCCTCGCTGTTGCGTCCGGGCCAGCGGCTGCAGGTCGCCGAGGCCGCGCTGTCGGCGGGTGGGCGCCCGCTGTGCCTGGCAAGGGCGGTGCGCGTGCGGCGCGCCGACCTACCGGCGGCGGGGCGCGTGCCTCCGCGCGATCGGCCCGATCTTCCTCCGCCCGGGTCCGGCGAGCCGCTCCCGCTGTTCGCTGCGCGAAAGGCCGAGCTCTTCTACCCGGACGCGACGGAGATCCGCCAGGTCGGCGGCGAGCTCGGCTCGGGTGCGGTGGCGGCCTGGATCCGCCTGCGCGGCGAGGTCGTGGCCGGCGAGCCGCCGTCCCAGCTCTCGCGGGTGGCCGCGGCCGCGGACTTCGCGAACGGCCTCAGCTGGATCCTGCCGTTTCGGAGTTGGCTGTTCGTCAACACCGAGCTCTCGATCCATCTGGCCCGCGAGCCCGAGGGCGAGTGGATCGGCCTCGACGCGCGGACGTCGTCGTCCGCCGCCGGCTTCGGCCTCGCGACGGCGACGCTCCACGATCTGCAGGGGTCCTTCGGCGTCTGCGCGCAGTCGCTGTTCGTCGAGCCGCGTCAGGCGGCTGCGGCGACCACGGGCACGTCGTAGGCCGCGAAGCGCGCGTCCGCGGTGAGCACGGTCAGCCCTTCGCAGCCGGCCTGGGCGATGAGCAGCCGATCGAACGGATCGCGATGATGCATCGGAAGGCTTGCGACCGCGAGGCCGTGCTGTGCGTCGAGGCCGAGCACGCGCAAGCCGCTACGCAGGATGTGGTCGTGCAGATCGTCCGGCACCTCGAGTTTGCCGACTGCCGCCTTGACGCCGATCTCGGCGAACGACACGACGCTGAAGAGCAACTCCGCGGCGCCGTCGAGGGCGGCATCCGCAAGCCGCCCAAGCTTCCTGCCCCCTTGCAGCTGCCAGAGGACGATGTGTGTGTCGAGCAGCAGCCTCACGCTGGCTCGTCGAGCAACTCGTCGAGCTCCTGGTCGCTGAACTCGAACTGCTCGCCAATCGAGATCTGGCCGGCGAGCGAGCCACGAGCTGCCCGGAACAGGGTGCCGGGCGCAGCGTTCGGTTCGATCCGAACGAGCCGCGCGACCGGAACGCCGTCGCGTGCGATCTCTACGTCCTCTCCGCCTTCGACGCGCACGAGGAGCTTGGAGAGATCGGTCTTCGCCTGGCCGACGTTGACGCGCATGTCGTGATCCTAGCGAGCTTGGCCAAGCATGACCAACTGACGAACACGGTGGCTGACGCTCGACTGGGAGCCAAGGCCGTGCCGTGCGTTCCGAGAGTGCGGATGAGAGGACTCGAACCTCCACGGGGTTGCCCCCACAGCGACCTGAACGCTGCGTGTATACCAATTTCACCACATCCGCCTGCGCCCCCAACCTTAGCAGCGGAGCGGTCCTTGGCCCACTGCGGGCAGTCGTCGCCGGGCCCGTCGTTTGCAGCGACCCGCAGCCCACCCATGGCCGCGATCGCCGGCGGTCTGAGGCCACCCAACCGGGTTGACGGGCGGCCCTTTGGTACCGTGGCCGAGTCGCATCGCGCCGCTATCGTCCAGGGGACTAGGACGCCGCCCTCTCACGGCGGAAACCCGGGTTCGAATCCCGGTAGCGGTACTCCCGAAAGCCCTGCAAATCGCAGGGTTTTCCGGGTTCCTGAGGTGGGCGCACGAGGGCTCTCGACCGTGGCAGATCCGGCGGTCTGACCGCAAGGGGTGATCTACCGTAGGCCCGATGGGTGAGCGCGACGCCGACGTAAACGCAGCGATGGAGCGGCTTCGAGCCGCCGAGCGAGAGCGACGCGCGGCGATCGACGACCTGATCCGGCTCGGCGTCGTCCGTAGCCGTGTGCTCGTGGGGGACCTCGGCGAGCAGATCGCCGCGACGTACTACGGCGTGGATCTCGCGCCGTCGTTCACGCCCGGCTACGACCTCGTCGACCGGCGGGGCAGACGCGTCCAGGTCAAGACGCTGCGCGGGACGCCGGCGGCGCCACGGACGATCATTGGCGAGATCAAGGAGCCCTGCGACGTCGTGCTCGCGATCCGGCTGGACGTCGACTACTCCCCGACGGAGGCGATCGAGCTGCCGGTAGAGGTGGCGAGAGAGTACGTCGGGAAGAACGGCAAGGTGGGTTGGACCCGTCGCCTCGCCGCCGACGAGGGTGTTCGCTGGATCAGCGCGGGCGACCTACTCGGGGCGGTGCGGCCAGCCTGACCCCGTGGCTAGGAGTCGGCCCCGACGGCCCATCCGGCGCTGCGCGCGAGCTTCCGAGCGAACGCACCCGCTCGATCTGTGGAGTCGTAGGCCGACCTTGATGGTCGAGCCACTCGTCCAAGAGCAGCGTCGCGTCGTCGGCGGCAAACGTCCACTCAGCCGACTGCCTGCCCGCCTCGGACGTGTGCAGCACGCGGCGCACGGCGAATGCCTCGAAGCGGCGGGTCACCGTTGCGACGCTCTTGCGCTGCACGTTGATCGCGCCCCCGACGACGTAGAGGACGTCGCCGACGAGGATCGCGGCGGCCCTTGTCCACTCGTAGCCTTCCGGGGGCTCGTCCGAGCCGATCGCGGTGACGACCGCCCAGCCATCGCCGTCGGGCTCGCCCGGCACCAAGCGAACGATCTGCCCGGAGACCTGATCCATCACGGGCGCACGGGGAACGTCCCGTCGTTCGGGAGGCTCGCTCGCGCCCACCTCGGCGATCCTGCCTGCGGTGTCGGGGTCCATGCCTACACGGTGGCGGACGGCGTGGACGGCTCCGTGACGGCGGCGAACACGGCGTTTCGCTCGTCCGTCATCGCGCCCTCTCACGGCGGAAACCGGGCTTCGAATCCACTAGCGGTATTTCGAGGTCCGCAGAGGTTCAAACGTCTGCGCGGAGTGTCGTGCCCCAACCGGCCGAGGACTTCCAGGCCGATTCTTCAGAACGAGGCGCCGAGCATTGTCAGCGCCTCCGGAAGCGTGCAACACGGAACGTCCAGGTGCTTGCAGATGCCGGGCATCGTTCGATCCCAGTGGCGCGTCGGAATGCCGCTGAAGCTGCGGCCTTCGTATGTCACGACGGTGAACGCGCGGTGCTGCGCTTCAGCGATCACGAACGGATCCGCGCCATCGCGTCGTCCCGGGTTGGCGAACCGCGCGTAAACCGCGCCTACTCGACGCTGCACCGCCTCGACGGGATCCACGAAGACATGCGCAGGCAGCTGTTTGCACCACGCCGTGACCTCGTCGTCTTTTGCAACAAGCTCCCGGTAGACCTCGCGTGGTGCGATTATTCGGCCGTCTGCCATCGCGTTCGCGACCATCTCCCAGACGCTCGGGAATGTCGTCGGGGGATAGTGATCCCGGCGTCCGTTCAGGTAAGCGCTGGTGTCGAAGACGAGCACGCTCAGGCCCGATGCCCGAGCTTGTCTCGGAGTTGCTCGAAGTGGTTGACCTTGACGCCTGCTAGGAGCGTCGATGCCACCGGGTATGTCACGGTCTGACCGTCGAGCGCCGAGAACACCAGTTGGATGAAGCGGGGCCCCAGTCCAGCGATCTGGTTGAGGTAGTAGTCGCCGCCGCCCGCGCGCACCGTCGTCCGGCCGCGCGACCGGATCTCGTTGATGACCTCGTCGCTCTCCCGCTCCGGGACCGTGCCCGTGATTCGCAAGCGGAAGGCGGCGGCGAGCGGCGTCACACTGAACGTTCTCGCGACCTGCTCGGTCCTCCCGAGCAATGATGGCGCGACCGACTCCTCAAAGGCTTCGGCCAGCCAATTGGATGGCATGAGTACTTCGCCGGCAAATTCGTTGCACCAACGTTCTGTGTGGCGATCTGGAGGGATGCCGTTGGCGACGAGAACGAGGTGCCCGAACTCATGAATGATGGTGAACGAGCGCGCACGCGGGTCGTCCTTCGTGTTTGCCACGACGACCGGAACCGCGGCGTCCATCGACGCGAAGCCGCGCATCTCCTCGACGGGCATCGTGCCGTCCTGCATCACGAGAATTCCCTGTCCCTCGACGGCGTCCGTCCACGCTCGCAGCGGTGCGTACTTCTCGGACCAGCCGGACTGTTCGTCTCGGCCGATGCCGAGGACTTCCCGTGCGACACGCGGAAGGGATGCGCGGTCACGGGCGACGAAGTGCTTTGCATGGCTGGTCCACGGCGGCTCCTCGTCGAGCGCGTCGTACAGCTCGATGGCCGCGTCTTGTCGTCCACGAATGCGGCGAGCGAGGAGCCGCATCGCAGCGGGCCAGGGTGGTGCCGGCGCGCCCGGAAGGCGGCGAAACTGGGTGTCCAGGGGTTCCTCGGCCGGCGGCTCGGACAGAAACAAGGTGGCGAGTGGCCGTCCGTAGAGCGTGGCGAGTCTCTCGGCCTGGCGGAGGGTCAGGAGGTCATAGCCTTGCTCGACCGTTTCGAGCTGAGACCAGGTCAAATCGATCGCGATGGCCGCGTCCTCAACGGAGTAGCCGGCGGATTCGCGGGCCCAGAGCAGTACGGTCGGCGTGACGTATGCCAGGGTGCGGGATGCCACGGTCCGATCCTATGGCGTCGCCACGACGGCGCAGCGCGTGACTGTGAGCGCGATCGGCGATCCGACCACGCCCATGACGACGCTGGCAACAGACGAGGGCGCGGTACCCGTTGCGGCGTCGAGGCGCCAGTCCCGAGTCGCGGCCGAATGAGTCGCGGGTGTCCCGGTCGCAGGGCGCGACCGCAAGCGCCGGATCACTCGACGACTTGAATGTCGATCTGATCGATGCAGGTCTGCGCGCGGCCGCCACCGGCAGCGGAATGCCAGGCGCCGTCGATCGCCACGACCTCGCTCAACCCGGCGAGCGGGAGGCAGCGCCATTCGCCGCCCGGGGGCAGACCCTTGCCGCTCGATCCTCCGAACTGAAAGAAGAGGGCCTGCGGGCGGCCATCCTTGGTGCCGATCGCGTGCGGACACATCTCGCGGCTGTGCCCGCCATACGTCGCGACGATCTGCGAGCGGCTTCCGATCGCGTCCCGCACTATCGAGTAGACATCGGTCTGCCCCAGCGCACCCACGCCCCGCTACCCGGAGGTACGCCGCAGTCGCGCCCGCCCGTCGGACGCGGTGGCGCACCTGAAGCGATACCGGCGATAGGCGGCGTTGCGCGAGCGCGTGCAGAACTCGCCCGCCTGCAGGCAGCGCACGGCGCCGGCGATCACGGCGCGCGTCGTGTGGCCCGAGCATGTCTTGCGCGCCGGCGCGGGCGGCGGGGCCGTCGCCGTGCCGCCCGTCGAGCACGGGCAGGGAAGCGACTCGCAGTAGATGCCGTCGTGGTCCGCGTCGCGCGTGTCCGCCGCGCGCTGCGCCGCGGCCTGATTGGAGTAGTCCGCGCACGTCGCGGCGCTCGCGGACCCAGGCCGCAACATGATCGCTGCCAACGCGAGCAGCGTCAGCGTTGCCGTTCTCATGTGTCCCCCCTCGAGCCAAGTGGCTCCCCGTCCTGCGATCGTCCGCTCATCGACTCGCGGATGCAAGCGCTCGGCGAGATCGGGAGGAGGGCAGACCCCGTCGCGGGCACCGTGTCCCTCACCGCGAAGCCCCACGCGGTCACCACCGCGAGGAGGCCGAGGCTGAGCCACGTGCTCCACACCGCCGTCCGTCGGCTCCGCGCGAGGTAGCCGACGAGCACGCCCACGAGCGCGATTCCGGCGGCAACGGCGAGACCGCGGTCCAACCAGGCCTCCGTCGTCGGTGAGCTGCACGCGGCCGACACCCGCGTGCCCACCGGGAGCGAGTCTCCGGTCTGGCGGAAGCACGTGGCGAGCTCGGCGATCGCGACGCCGGCTGCGGCTGCGCCGCACAGCAGCACGAGGCCGATCGACGTCAGCAGCGGCAGCCGGGGTGGCGGATCCATGCACAGAGATTATGAGCCGCGCGAAGTCTGCGTCTTGGACTTCTGGATCGCGACCCGCCACTCTGAGCCGTGCTTCTTCCGAGCGCCATTCCCGCACCCGACCGGACTGTTCTCCTTCCCCCGTCCGGTCGGGTCGCGGAACGGCTCCGCCCCCGCCTCGCGCCACGCGACCGCCGCACGCGACCGCTCGCACGGAGTCCGGGTCCCAGACGCACAACGACAAGGCGCAGAACGACAACGAGCCGCCCGAAGGCGGCCCGTCATCCCGTTGCACCTGCGTCCTGCGTCCTACATCGAGCGGTCTTCTAGATGCAGAAGACCCCGAAGCCGATCTCCTGGCAGTTCGCACCCGTCGTGGCCTGGTTGTTGGCGGCGTTCTGCGTGCCGCCGAGCAGGACCAGCGTGCCGCCGCCGGCGCCCTGGTCGATGCCCTGGCCGGTGCTCGCTGCCTGCGAGTTGTCCTGGTCGTTGTCGCCGAGGACGAGCAGTCCGAAGGCGGCCTGGCCGTTGTCGAGCTCCGTCGCCGAGTTGTTCTGCGCGTTCTGGTCGCCGCCGAAGATCACGATGCCGCCACCGGCGTTCTGGCCGATGCCCTGGGTCGTGCCCGCAGACTGGTGGTTGCTCTGCGACGTGTTGCCGAGGTCGAGCAGGCCACCCGTCTCCTGGTCGTTGCCCTCGGTGGTGCTCGCGTTGTTGGCCGCGTTCTGGTCGCCGCCGACGAGCGTCAGCTGGCCACCCGAGCTGTCCTGATCGATGTGCTGGCCCGTCGTCGCGGCCTGCGTGTTGGCCTGGTTTGCGTCTCCGACGACGAGCAGGCCACCGGACGACTGCGCGTTGTCCAACGTCGTCGCCGAGTTGTTCGCGGCGTTCTGATCGCCGCCGCCGATCACGATCCCACCACCGCTGCTCTGCGTGATGCCCTGGTTGGTGGTCGAGCTCTGGTTGTTGGACTGGTTGCTGTTGCCGAGCTGGATCTGCGCCTGCGCACCCGTCGTTCCGAGCGCGAGCGCGCCGAGCGCGAATGGGACGACGAGGATCTTGCGGGTCATGTTGCTCCTTCGAAGCGATTTGCGAAACGAGTCGCGAGCCACCTGGCTCGCCCCCTGCCCTGCGCGTCTGGCGAGAACGTTCAGACGAGACCTGCTCGACAAACGTACGAGCCGGCGCGGCTTCGCATCGTGGGCTGCATCACACACGCGCCTCGGACGGCCCGGCGCGTGACGCAGCGCACGCTCGCGGGTCCAACGGGCGGACACGGCGGGACGGCAGGCGGGGCCTCGGATCGGTCAGCGGCGCGATCACGCCGACCGAGAGGCCCCACCAAGACCGGGGGGTCCCGTCACGGGACCCCGGGTGAGACGAGCAACGGGCCGAGCACCGAGGTCGAGGTCTCGACGACGACCCCGACCTCCGCGCTCGAGGCCGACCTTCAGGACGCCGAGCCGAGCTCCGCGTCGATCTTGTCGAACGCCGCGGCGACCGCCGCGCGCAGCTGAGCGAACGCAGCCGCGACCTCGGGGCGCTGCTCGCCCGTCCCCTGCAGAGCGTCGATCGCGTTGTCGATGATCGTCCGCATGCTGCGCAGCGCCGTGCGGACGCAGGCGATGACGGCGGGGCTGACCGTGTCGTCGACGCTCGCCGTCGTCGTCGTCGGGGAGTTGGAGCCACCGTCGCCGACCGCTTCGCGGACGCACGCGACCGCGGTCGCTACGGCCTGCTGGATCTCGCCCGTCGTGCGCGTGATGATGGGATTCGTGGTGGCGGCACGATGCGATCGCGTCTTCGCGACGGCACCCGACGGGGCCAGGAGCCCGGCCGCCATGGCAATCGATGCAACAACGACGAGCACTCTCTTCATCAATGCGCCTCCCGTTCGAAAGTCTGAGTTGGCGCGCCGCGACCGACCGCCAGATACCGAGGAGTACCAGAACGCGCGGCGGAGCGCCAACGCAAGACGCTACCGACCGATCGTGCGGACCACGCCACGCGCTCGCGCGGGGAGGTCGGCGATCAGCTCGCGCACCTCGCCGAGGCCGGTGCGCAGCTCGCGATCGCCCACCTCGACGGGCAGCATCGAGTCCTGCAGCGTCGACAGCACGACATCGGCCGACCCGACGGCCTGGACCGCGTTCTCGACGAAGCCCTTCGGCCCGATCGAAGGCGCGCCGGCGGTCGCGGCCTCGAACGTCCGGCCCGGCAGCGAGCTGCGCTCGGCGAACGACGCGTGCGTGCGCTTCGCGCGCCCGTAGGCGACCTGGACCGGGCGAAAGAGCTTCTCCTCGAGGTCGTCGGCGTGCTGCTCGTCGAGCTGCTCGTAGGCGGCACCGAGCGAAGCGAGCGCGCGCGCGAGCTCGTCGATCGCCTCGGCGACGATGTCCAACAGGTCCTGGCGTGCTTCGGCGTTCGTGTAGGACATGCGGTCCAGACTACGGCGGCGACTTCAACCCAGGCCGAGCGCCTCGAGCGGGACGCCGTAGAACGGCGGGGTGCCGTGGCGGTTGCCCCCGAGGTCCATGACGAGCAGGTCGAACGCCGTCTCGACGCGATGCGCGTCTGCGACGCCGAACCAGTCCGCGGCGATCTCGAGCACGCTCGCGACCTGCACGGAGGCGTTGTCGACGTCCGGCGGCGGCGGCGTGCTCCCGGCGGCCGCGTACACGGCGCGCAGCGCCTCGATCATGTCGACGTGCGGCGGCTCGCCGTAGTCCCACATCGTGTGGCGCGGCGGCATCGTCAGCGGGGGCGCGACACCGTCGGGCGGGCCGAGGTGCTCGGAGTCGCTCGCATAGCGGTACAGGAAGCGCGCGCCCGGACCATCGGCCGCGACGATCGCCTCCGCCTGCTCGCGCGTGAGCGCGCGCCCGTGGCCCTCCACGAGCGCCGCCTTCCACACCGACACGCCCTGCGGACCATCGTCGTGGACGAGCATCATGACCATGAAGAGCGGCTCGCCGTCGTCCACGCCCCGATGCTCCCACACGCGACGGCTCGATCTTGGCGTCGCGGCGGTCTGGCGGCGGGCGCGCGCAGGGCTAAGGTCTCGTTGATGCTCAACGCGCTCGTCGTGATCGGACTCGTGATCGCGACGGCGATGAAGTTCGTCGCGATCCCGTACATCCGGCGCTCGGAGAACCCGAACATCTTCCTGCTGTGCGTGACGATCTGCGTGGGCTACGTCGTGGCGTTCGGGGCGGCGGCCGCCGGCGGCGGGCTGCCGGGCTGACCCGGGTCGTCGCCGCGGCGAGCGGGCCGGCGCCGGTCGGCTGGCCTCAGTCGCCCAGCGCGGCCTGCGGCACGACGTAGTAGCGCTTGCCGACCGGCTTGGGGATCGCCGTGACCCCGCGCCGCGTGGCGACGACCGGCAGCGTGCGATCGATCTCGCCGCCGTGGGCCTGCACCCAGTCGCCGACCGCCTCGCTGTCGCCGCCGGCCTCGAGGACGTGGTTGTCCATCAGCACGACGGTCCCCGGGCGCGACCAGATGAACGGCGCGGGCGTGAGGCCCGACAGCATCGTGCGGATCGCATCGTCGGTCATGCGAACCGACAATAGCGGCGATCTGGCGGGCACGGAGGCGGCGTCTCGGGCCGCACGACCGGCGCATCTGCGAGGCTAGACCGGTAGCTGCCGCCGCCGGATGCCCGCGCTCCCGCATCCTCCGCGCGGCCACAGGTCCTCAACGGGAGCGAGCGAGGCGGACATCGATGAACGCGGACGACGCGTCGGGACCGGTCAAGGCAGCCCACAAGGCGGCGATCCTGTCGGTACAGCAGCGCAACGAGGCCGCCCACAAGGCGGCCAAGGAGAAGCGCAAGGCCGCCGACCTGAAAGCCGAGATCCGCCGCCGCGCGGAGGCGCGCAAGTAGCCCTTCTCAGAACCGCGTGAGCGACAGCACGTTGCCGTCGGGGTCCGCGAGCCAGGCGACGAGCGCACCGCCCGGCGCGTTCCAGACGCCGAGCCGTCCTGCCGCATGCCGTCGTCGTAGCGCGTGAGCTGGATGCCGCGCGCGGAGATCAGGCGTCGCGGTAGCGGCCGGGCTCCCACAGCGGCTCGTCGCCGTCGTTGGCGCCGCGGCTGAGGATGAACAGCAGGTCCGACAGGCGGTTGAGGTAGCGCACGACCTCGGGGCTCGCGTCCTGCACGAGCAGCGTGCGGCGCTCGGCGCGGCGGCAGACGGTGCGGCAGACGTGCAGCTGCGCAGCCGCAGCCGAGCCGCCCGGCAGGACGAAGGACCGCAGCGGGGCGAGCGTGTCGTTGACCTCGTCGCAGGCGTGCTCGAGCCACGTGACCTGCTCGCCGTGCAGGCGCAGCCGCTCGCGGGCGCCGGCGGCGTCGGGATCGGCGGCCGGAACCGCGAGGTCGGCGCCCGCGTCGAAGAGGTCGTTCTGGATATGGCGCAGCCATGCGCGGTAGGGCTCGGGCATCGTGTCGATCGCGAGCGCGACGCCGATCTGCGCGTTGAGCTCGTCGACGTCGCCGTAGGCCTCGATGCGCGGGTGCGTCTTGGGCACGCGGCTCATGTCGCCGAGGTGCGTCTCGCCGCCGTCGCCGAGGCGCGTGTAGATGCGCGTGAGGTTCACCGTCATCGCAGGGCCAACGCTACACTGGCGCCGTCCATTGGTCGGTGGCCAAGGGAAGTCCGGTGTGAATCCGGCGCGGACCCGCCACTGTCACCGGGGAAGCCGTTCGCACCGCGTCGCGCAGCCCGCGCGACGCAAGCCACCGGGTCGTCCGGGAAGGCGCGAGCCGGTAGGCCCGGAAGCCAGGAGACCTGCCTCCGGCCAGCTCATGCGAACGCCCTCGTGGAAGGGGTCCCGCCATATGTCCCATCGTCGTCGTGGTCTCCTCACCGGAGCGCTCGCCACGCTGTCGCTGCTCGCGATCGCCCCCGCAGCCCTTGCGACCACGGCCTCCGTGCGGATCGTCGGCGACGGCGTCGGCGCGGGTCCGGTCACGGTCGACACGACCAGCGGGACGTTCGGCCCCGACAGCTGTCCCCGCGACAGCGCCGGCGGGGCGATCGACCAGGCGGTCGGCGGCAACTGGGACCAGAAGGCGTTCGCCTCGACGATCCTCGGCGAGTCGCACACGTACGTCGACAGCGACTACTGGAACTTCTGGATCAACGACACGTACTCGCAGGCGGGGATCTGCTCGTACACCGTCCAGCCGGGCGATCGGATCCTGATGCTCGTCCAGCGCGACAGCGCGACGTCGATGCCCACCGTCTTCCCCCTGACGCTGGCGGTCGCATCCACGGTGTCCGCCGGCGTCCCGTTCACGCTGACGGTCCGCGAGCAGCGCACCGACGGCACCACCACCACGCCGACGCCGGTCGCGGGCGCGACGGTCAGCGGCGGCGGGCAGAGCGCGCTGACGGACGCCGCCGGTCACGCGACGCTCACGTTCCCGACCTCCGGCGCCGTGACGCTCACCGCGTCCAAGGCGGGCGACGTCGCGTCGGATCCGGCGACGACGTCGGTGGTCACGCTCGCCGCGAACGGGCCGGCAGGGCCGAGCCCGCTTCCCTGCGCGGGGATGACCGACGGCCACGACGGCGTCTGCGGCACCGTCGACAGGGACCCGCCGACGTCGACGATCACGGGCATCCGCGATGGTCAGCGCTTCACCGCCGCCAAGGCGCCGCGCACGCTGCAGGCGAGCGTGAGCGAGCGGTCGGGCCTGCTCGCCGTCAAGCTGCGCCTCACGCGCACCGACGGCCGCCACTGCACGTACTTCAGCGGCGGCGCGGAGCGCTTCAAGCTCGGAAGGCAGGGGCGCTGCGGCGCGAGCAACGGCTTCTGGTTCGGCGTCGGCGCGAGCCGCGACACGAGCTACCTGCTGCCGTCCAAGCTTCCCCGCGGTCGCTACGTGCTCGACGTCGAGGCGATCGACAAGGCCCACAACCGCGACGCGGCCCGCCGGCGCGGCGTCAATCGCGTGGTCTTCCATGTCGCGTAGCCGCGCGATCGGCGGGCTCGGCGCGGTGTGCGCCGCGCTCGTGCTCGGCGGCTGCGGGCTCGGAGCCGGATCGACGCCGAACGAGCCCGTCGCGCTCAGCGTGACGCGCGACTTCGGCGCGACGTCGCTCGTCGACAGCGCCGGCGCGCGGGTCTCCGGATCGGACACCGTGATGCGCGTGACGGAGCGCAACGCGACCGTGAAGACGCGCTACGGCGGCAAGTTCGTGCAGTCGATCAACGGCCTCGGCGGCGGCCGTCGCGACGGCCGGCCGGTCGACTGGTTCGTCTACGTCAACGGGATCCTCACCGACAAGGGCGCGACCGCGGTCGACGTGCACGGGGGAGACCGCATCTGGTGGGACAACCACGACTGGGGCACGACGCCGGACATCCGCGCGGTCGTCGGCTCCTATCCCGAGCCGTTCCTGCACGGGTCGGGCGGCAAGCGGCTGCCGGTGCGCGTGGAGTGCGTGGCCCCGGGCTCGCCGTCCTGCAAGGCCGTCGCGAGCAAGCTGCTGAAGTTCGGCGTGCCGATCGGGCAGAGCAACATCTCCACGAGCGACGCGGACGAGTCGCTGCGGATCCTCGTCGGTCCGTGGAACGGGATCCGCGGGCGCGACCTCGAGTCGACGGCGATGGACAGCGGGCCGAAGGCGAGCGGCGTGTTCGCGGTGTTCGACAAGGCGGGCAACGCGCTGAGCGTCCTGAACGCGCGCGGCGCCGTGGCGCGGACGCTCGGCGCCGGCACCGGGCTCATCGCCGCGACGCGCGCGACGAGCCGCCAGCCCGTGTGGTTCGTGACCGGCACCGACGACGCCGGGGTCGCGAGCGCCGTGCGCGCGCTCGACGTGAGCGTGCTGAGCAACCAGTTCGCGCTCGCGATCTCCCACGACCTGCCGGTCCCGGTCCCGGCGCGCGGCGGGCAGGCCGCCGCCCCCTGATGCAGTACGTCCGCCGCGCGAGCCCGCTGCACGCCGCGCGCGCACCGGTCGCGGCGGGCTACGCGGCGGCGCTGGTGACGGCGGTGCTCGCGTTCGAGAACCCGATCGCGCTGGCCGCCCTCGCCTTCGCGATCGTCGGCGCCGCGACCTTCGCGGGCGCCGGGCGGATCCTGCTGCGCGCCGCGCTGTTCGGCGTCCCGTTCGCGCTCCTGATCGCGCTCGTCAACCCGCTCGTCGCCGACCAGGGCCTGACCGTGCTGGCGCGCCTCGGCGAGGTCGGGCCGCTCGGCAACGTCGACGTCACGCTCGAGGGGCTCACGTTCGGCGCGATCCTCGGCCTGCGCGCGCTGCTGATCGTGCTGGCGAGCAGCGCGCTGCTGACGGCGACCGTCGACTCCGACGAGCTGCTGCGCGGCTTTCGCCGCATCTCGGTGCGCTCGGCGCTGACCGCGGCGCTCGCGGTGCGGCTCGTCCCGGTGCTCGGGCGCGACGCGCGCCGGCTCGCCGACGCGCGCCGCTGCCGGCCGGATGCGAGCGCGCGGCCCGGTCCAGCGGAGCGCCTGCAGATCGTGCGCGCGGTCGCGACGGGCGCGCTGGACCGCGCGCTGGACGTCGCCGCGACGCTCGAGGTGCGCGGCTACGCGACCCCCGTGCCCTCACGCGCGCCGCGTTCGCGCGTGGGCCGGCTGCGTGCGCCGTGGTCGCGCCACGACCTCGCCTTCGCCGCGTCGGCGGTCGGGCTCGTGCTGCTCGCCGCGGGCGCGCGGTTGCTCGGCGTCGCGAGGTTCGAGGCCTACCCGCGCACGGTGGTGGCCGCCGGACCGGCCGAGTGGCTGCTCGCGGTCGCGATCGTGCTCGTCGCGCTGCTGCCGTTCGCCGATCGCCGCGGGGTGGCGCGGTGATCCGTCCGTCGCATCGTGTGCGGCCTGCACGCGTAGCCGTCCGCGGGAGGCGGCGATGAGCGTGCTGCGCTTCGAGGACGTCACGTACCGCTACCCGCACGCGAGCGTGCCCGCTCTGCGCGACGTGTCGGTCGACGTCGCGGCAGGCGAGTTCGTCGTCGCGGCGGGGCTGTCGGCGTCGGGGAAGTCGACGTTCCTGCGCGCCGCGTGCGGGCTCGTGCCGCACTTCCACGGCGGCGAGTTCGGCGGGCGCGTCGTGACGGGCGGCCTGGACACGCGCGAGCACGGCCCCGCGGCGCTGTCGGCGGTCGCGGGCACGCTGTTTCAGGACCCCGAGACGCAGGTCGTGCTGTCGTCGGTGCGCGCCGAGCTCGCCCTGCCGCTGGAGAACCGCGGGCACGGCGCCGCGGCGGTCGCGCGCGGGGTGGAGGAGACCGCGCTCGCGCTCGGGATCGGCGAGCTGCTCGATCGCCAGACGCACGAGCTCTCCGGCGGCGAGCTGCAGCGCGTCGCGCTCGGCGCCGCGCTCGCGGGGCGCCCGCGGCTCGTGCTGCTCGACGAGCCGACGTCGCAGCTGGATCCCGTCGCGGGCGACGAGCTCGTCTGGCTGCTGCGGCGCCTGAACGAGGAGTGGGGGACGACGATCGTGCTCGTCGAGCATCGCCTCGAGCGCTGCCTCGCCGCCGCCGACCGCGTGCTCGTGTTCGAGGCGGGCGAGCTTGCCTGCGACGCGCCGCCGCGCGGGTTCCTCGAGTGGGCGGCTGAGCGCGCGCCGGCGCTGGCGACGCCCGGCGCGCGGCTGTTCGCACGCGCGGGCCTGCGCCCGCCGCCGAGCGGCGTCAAGGAGGCGCGGGCGACGCTGCGCGCGCACGGGCTGCTGGGGGAGGAGGACGGGCTCGCGACGTGGCCGGTGGGCGACTCGCCTCGCGGAGCGCTCGCGGCTTCGGCACGGGTCGCGGGCGCCGATCCGGCCGGTGTGGCACGAGCTCTCCGCGTCGCACCGCAGGTCGGGACCCAAGGCGGACGGGTCGTGGGCGTCGATCCGGCCGGTGTGGCAGGCGACGCCGGTGCGGCGCCGGCCGGTCGCGGGCCGGCGCGGGACCCCGCGCCGCCGCGCTCCGAGCGTCACTGGCTGCGCCGGCGCCCGGCCGGCCCGCCGCCGGCGCTCGCGTTTCGCGGCGTCTGGCACGAGCGCGCGGGCGGTCGCGCGGTGCTGCGCGGCGTCGACCTCGCGCTGGCGCCGGGGGAGCGCGTCGCGCTGATGGGGCGAAACGGCGCCGGCAAGTCCACGCTGCTGCGCCACGCCAACGGGCTCATGGCGCCGACGCGCGGGCGCGTCGAGACGGCCGGCCGCGTCGCGCTGCTGCTGCAGAACCCCAACGACTACTTCCTCGCCGATCGCGTCGGCGAGGAGGTCGGCGCCGCGGCGCTCGAGCGCGCCGGCCTGACCGCGCTCGCCGGGCGCCACCCGCGCGACCTGTCGGGCGGCGAGCGCCAGCGCCTCGCGCTCGCGATCGTCTGCGACGGCGCGACCCCGCCCGCCGCGCTGTGCCTCGACGAGCCGACGCGCGGCATGGACCGCGCCGCCAAGGGGGACCTCGCCGCCGACCTGCGTCTCGCCGCCGCGGCGGGCAGCGCCGTGCTCGTCGCCACGCACGACCCGGAGTTCGCCGCCCTGACCGCCGATCGCGTCGTGCTGCTCGCCGACGGCCGCCCGATCGCCGACGGACCCGTCGCCGAGCTGCTGAGCGGCGGCTGGTACTTCTCGACCGAGACCGCCCGCATCGTCGACGGCGCGCTGCTGCCCGAGGACGGCGCCGACCTGCTGCGCGCGCGCATGACCGTGGTGCTGCGACCGTGAGCTCGCCGGATCGCGATCGATCCCCGCGCGGGTCCAGGACGGCGCGCGGAGGCCGGCGATGAGCTGGCAGCTCGGCTCGTTCGCGGTCCTCGCGGTCGCCCTGACGGCGGGCTTTCGCTGGTACGAGCGCGCGCGGCCGTCGGCGAAGCTGCTCGCCCTCGTCGCGACGCTGGCCGCGCTGGCCGCGCTCGGCCGGGTCGCGTTCGCGCCGCTGCCGAGCGTCAAGCCGACGACCGACATCGTGCTGATCGCCGGGTTCGTGCTCGGCGGCGCGCCCGGCTTCGTCGTCGGCGCGGTCGCGGCGCTGTCGTCGAACATCTTCTTCGGCCAGGGGCCGTTCACGCCGTGGCAGATGGTCGCCTGGGGCGCGGTCGGGATCTTCGGCGCCGTGCTCGCGCGCGCCTTCGGCGGCGACATCGGGCGCTGGCCGCTCGCCCTCGCCTGCGCGCTCGCGGGATTCGCCTACGGCTCCTTCCTGGACCTCCAGCTGTGGGTGCTCTACTCCGCGCACAGCTGGTCGGAGTACCTGCTCGTCGCCGGTCGCGGCGTGCCGTTCAACATCGCCCACGCGGCCGGCAACGTCGTCTTCTGCCTCGCCTTCGGGCCGCTGCTCGTGCGCTCGCTCGAGCGCTACCGCGACCGGCTCGAGGTCGTGTGGCTACCGCTGCCGGGGGGTGAGTCGTTCTGAGGGCGCATAGGACCCCCAGGACGACACACCCCCCGACCCTCGCGGTGCGGCGCGGGTCGCGGAGGCCGGTGGCCGGCATCGCGCGCGCGGCGAAGCGGGCGATCGCGGTCGCGCTCGCCGTCGCGGGCTGCGGCGCGGCGATCGCGGCGCGTGACGAGGCCCGCGCGTCGAGCCCGGCGCAGGCTCGCGCGATCACGTACCTCGCCTCGGCGCAGAACGCCGACGGCGGCTTCGGCGGCGAGCGCGGGCATGCATCCGATCCGCTCTACACGAGCTGGGCGGTCATGGGCATCGCCGCCACCGGACGCGATCCGCGCACGGTGCGGCGCGGTGGGCGCTCGGGCGTGGACTACCTCGTCGCGAACGTCGGCCGCGCGCGCGGGATCGGCGACGTCGAGCGCACGATCCTCGCGCTGCACGCCGGCCGCCGCTCGCCGCGCTCGGTCGGCGGACGCGACCTCGTCGCCGAGCTCGTCCGCAAGCGCCGCCCCGACGGCTCGTTCGGCGGCCTCGTCAACCAGACCGCGTTCGCGATCCTCGCGCTGCGCGCCGCCGGCCGCCCGCGCGGCGACCGCGTCGTCCGCGCGGCGGCCGGCTGGCTCGCGGGCCAGCACAACGCCGACGGCGGCTTCGACTTCGCCGGGCGCGGCGGTTCGAGTGGGATCGACGACACCGCGGCCGCGCTGCAGGGACTCGTCGCGGCCGGCAAGCGCGCCACGAGGACCGTCTCGCGCGCGGCGGCGTTCATCGCCGCCCATCAGAACGCCGACGGCGGCATGGCGCTGTCGCCGGGATCGGCGTCCAACGCCCAGTCGACGGCCTGGGCGATCCAGGCGCTCACCGCGGCCGGGCGCGATCCGGCGCGCGTACGGCGCGGTGGCGCGCGCTCGCCGCTTGCGTACCTGACCTCGCTGCAGGGCGGATCCGGTGCCGTGCGCTACTCGCGCACGAGCGCCCAGACGCCCGTCTGGGTGACCGCGCAGGCGCTCACCGGCCTCGCTCGCAGGCCGTTTCCGATCGGCTGAGCGACGGTCGGATCCCTGGGTGCAATCCCGATCGGATAGCTTCAGATATCGCATGAAGGTCGGAGTCCCCAAGGAGACCGCAGCCGGCGAGAGCCGCGTCGCCCTCGTACCCGAGGTCATCAGGAAGATGGCCGCCAAGGGCTTCGAGCTCGTCGTCGAGCCCGGCGCCGGCGACGCCGCGATGCTGTCGGACGCGCTCTACGAGTCGGCCGGCGCGACGCTGTCGGGCGACGTCTGGACGGCCGACGTCGTGGCGAAGGTCGCGGCTCCCAGCGACGACGAGATCGCCAAGCTCGGCGACGGCACGGTGCTCGTCGGCTTCCTCGGCCCGTTGACGAACACGCACGGCGTCTCGAGCCTCGCCGCAGCCGGCGTCACGTCGTTCGCGATGGAGGCGATCCCGCGGATCTCGCGCGCGCAGTCGATGGACGCGCTGTCCTCGCAGTCCAACGTCGCCGGCTACAAGTCCGTGCTGCTCGCGACCCAGCACCTCGGCCGCTTCTTCCCGATGATGATGACGGCGGCCGGCACGGTCCCGCCCGCGCGCGTGCTCGTGCTCGGCGCCGGCGTCGCGGGCCTGCAGGCGATCGCGACCGCGCGCCGGCTCGGCGCCCAGGTCACCGGCTACGACGTGCGCGCGGCGGTCGCCGAGCAGGTGCGCTCGCTCGGCGCCGCCTTCCTCGAGCTCGAGGCCGGCAAGAACGCCGAGGGCGAGGGCGGCTACGCCCGCGAGCTCACCGACGACGAGAAGGCCGCCCAGCAGACCGAGCTCGCCGACAAGATCGCGACGTTCGACGTCGTCATCACGACCGCGCTCGTGCCGGGTCGGCGCGCGCCGATCCTCGTGACCGCGCACTCGGTCGAGAACATGAAGGCCGGCAGCGTGATCGTCGACCTCGCCGGCGAGTCGGGCGGCAACTGCGAGCTGACCGAGCCGGGCGAGGTCGTCGTCAAGCACGGCGTGACGATCGTCTCGCCGCTGAACCTGCCGGCGACGATGCCCGAGCACGCCTCGGCGCTCTACGCGCGCAACGTGCAGTCGCTGCTCGAGCTGCTCGTCGACGACGATGGGGCGTTGAACCTGAACTTCGACGACGAGATCATCGTCGGCGCGTGCATCACGCGCGGCGGCGAGATCGTGCATCCGGGCGCCAAGAAGGCCGTGCAAGCGCAAGCCGCGACCGCGAAGGACGCCGAGTAGCCATGCAGACCCACGCCATCCTGCTCGCCGCCGGCGCAACGTCGTCGGGCAAGCTGCTGCCCGACATCGCGATCCTGATGCTCGCCGCGTTCGTCGGCTTCCAGGTCATCTCGAAGGTGCCCAACACGCTGCACACGCCGCTGATGTCGGGCACGAACGCGATCCACGGGATCGTCCTGCTCGGCGGCCTGATCGCGATCGGCCACGCCCACGGCGCCCTCAGCCGCGCGCTGATCGTCGTGGCGATCGTCTTCGGCACGATCAACGTGATCGGCGGCTTCCTCGTCACCGACCGCATGCTGAGCATGTTCAAGCGCAAGCCCGCGAGGCCCGACGAGGACGCGAAGTAGCCCATGGGCCTGGCCACGATCTTCCTGCAGGACGCGGACTTCATCACCGCCGCGTACATCGTCGCGTTCTCGCTGTTCATCGTCGGCCTCTCGCGGCTGACGAGCCCGACGACGGCGGTCCAGGGCAACAAGATCGCGGCGGTCGGCATGTGCGTCGCGGTGGTCGCGACGCTGCTGAGCCCCGACCTCGACGGCTCGGACTTCCTGCTGATCTTCATCGGCCTGGCGATCGGGACGGCGATCGGCGTGCCGAGCGCGCGCAACGTCAAGATGACCGCGATGCCGCAGATGGTGGCGCTGTTCAACGGCGTCGGCGGCGGCGCGGTGGCGCTGATCGCCTGGGCCGAGTTCCGCCAGGCCGGCGGCGATCTCGGCAGCGACCTCGCGGTCGGCATCCCACTGCTGTTCGGCGCGATCGTCGGCTCGATCTCGTTCTGGGGATCGAACATCGCGTTCGGCAAGCTGCAGGGCCTGATCTCCGGCAGCCCCGTGAAGATCCCGGCCGGGCTGTTCGTGAACATCGGCCTGCTGATCGTCGCCATCGGCGCCGCGGTCGCGATCCTCACCGGCTCGACGAGCCAGGGCCTGTTCGTCCTGATCCTCGTCGCCGCGGGGATCCTCGGCAACCTCGCCGTGCTGCCGATCGGCGGCGCGGACATGCCGGTCGTGATCTCGACGCTGAACGCGTTCACCGGCCTCAGCGCCGCCGCCGCGGGCATCGCGCTGCACAACACCGCGCTGATCGTCGCGGGCATGATCGTCGGCGCCTCCGGCACGATCCTCACCGACCAGATGGCGAAGGCGATGAACCGCTCGATCGGCTCGGTGCTGATGGGCGGCTTCGGCGGCGAGGCGCCGGCCGCGGGCGGGGGAGAGGGCTCGGAGATCGAGGGCACGGTCCGCTCGACGAGCGCTGCCGACGTCGCGATCCTCCTGAACTACGCGCGCCAGGTCGTGGTGGTGCCGGGCTACGGGATGGCGGTCGCGCAGGCACAGCACGCGGTGCGCGAGATGGCGAAGGCGCTGGAGAAGCGCAACATCGACGTGCTCTACGCGATCCATCCGGTCGCCGGGCGCATGCCGGGCCACATGAACGTCCTGCTCGCCGAGGCCGACGTGCCCTACGAGCAGCTCAAGGAGATGGACGACATCAACCCGGAGTTCGGCCGCACGGACGTCGCGATCGTCATCGGCGCCAACGACGTCACGAACCCCGACGCGCGGATGAAGGCCGACTCGCCGATCTACGGCATGCCGATCCTCAACGTCGACGAATCCAAGCAGGTCATCGTCCTGAAGCGCTCGATGGCGTCGGGCTTCGCCGGCATCGAGAACCCGCTCTTCTACAACGACAAGACGCAGATGCTGTTCGGCGACGCGAAGTCCAGCGTGTCGGAGATCACGTCCGAGCTCGGCCAGCTCTGACGGATGGTCGCCGGGCCGGCATCGCGCAGGAGCGGGCGCGCGCGGCTCGCGGCGGTGCTCGCCGTCGTCGCCGCGGCGCTGCTCGCACCCGCGGCCGCGCTGGCCGCCGACCCGCCGACGGTCCTGTCCGCCGGGATCAACGCCGCCGACGAGCTCTACGCGACCTGGAGCCTCGCTCCCGGCACGACCTTCTCGCACGCCGACTTCGCCACGGTCCCGACGCCCGACCCGGCGCTGCCGGACTTCTTCGCCGACGGCAACTTCGCCGGCTTCGTCTGCGCGGCCCCGCCCGACAGCTGCTCCGGCACGCCGACGACCACGTCGTACACCGCGGCGTTTCCGACCGTTCGCGACCGTCGCTACTACTTCAAGGTGACCTCGACCGACGGCACGCAGCAGCTGACCTCGGACGTGCAGGTCATCGACGACGCCAAGCCGCAGATCCCGGGCGACGCGCCGACCGGGAGCGGCCCGACGGCGGGCGCGCCCGCCCCGGTCGGCTCCAAGCCGCTGGCCGCGCTGCCCGCCTCCTCGACCGGCAGCGTGCGCCCGACGGTATCGATCGCGCCGCTCGCGCTGCCGAAGCGCCTCGGCGCGGTCCTGATCACCGGGGCGAGGCTGCGCGTCACCTGCTCCGGCGCGTGCGTCGCGACCGGTTCGCTGCGCTACCTCGGCGTCGCGCTCGCGCGCAAGACCGTGACGCTGTCGCGGGCGGGCACCCGCACGATCGTCGTGCGGCCGACCGGCAAGGTACGCAACCGCCTCAAGGGCCGCTCGCACGCCACGCTGCGCCTCGGCGGGACGGTGAAGCCGATCGGCGGCAAGGGCAGCCACGTGACGCGGATCTTCAAGGTCCTGCGGTAGGCGCGCCGATCGCGCGGGCTGCGGCAGGATCCGGGACGGTCCCGGCCCGACCGGCTCACGCGGTGCCTGTTCGGCGGGGGCGCAAGCGGGTGGGCCGTGGATCGCCGTCCTGGTCATCGATCTGCCGGGGGCGGAGCCGGCGGGGTTGCTACGTGGATCGGCATCCGGCGCCGCCGGCTTGAGCGGGTCCTGGACGTGCCCGTCCGCCTGACGCCCGGCGACCGCGTGCCAGACTGGCGCCGATGATCTCCCGCGCCGACGCGCTGCACGCGCTCGCCACCGAGACCTTCGACGTCGTCGTCGTCGGCGGCGGGATCACGGGCGCCGGCGTCGCGTTCGACGCCGCCACGCGCGGCTACAGCGTCGCCCTCGTCGAGCGCGCGGACTTCGCGGCGGGGACGTCGAGCCGCTCCTCCAAGCTCGTCCACGGCGGCTTGCGCTACCTGCAGAGCTTCGATCTCGGGCTCGTGCGCGAAGCGCTGCTCGAACGCCAGCTGATGGTCGCGCTCGCCCCCCATCTCGTGCACCCGCTGGCGCTCGTCGTCGCGGCGTTTGACGGCGAGCGACCGGACCGGCGCACCGGCGTCGGACTGAACCTCTACGACGTCATGTCCGTCGAGCGGCGGCGGCGCACCGCGCGCCCGCGGCTGCGCGGCCGGGGGTCGGCCGGGGCGGCGGGCGCCGTGGCGGGCAACGGGCGCGACCCGGCGGACTGGAGTCCCGAGCGCCACCGCACGATCTCCGGTGCCGAGGTGCTCGAGCTCGTGCCGGCGCTCGCCGCGCGCGCGCCGACCTCGGGCTACCTCTTTTACGACTGCCAGACCGACGATGTGCGGCTCGTGCTGACCGTGCTCGCCGAGGCCGAGCGCTTCGGGGCCGTCTGCGCCAACGGCCTCGACGTCACCGAGCTCGTGCGCGACGACGCCGGCCGCGCCGCGGGCGTGCGGGTGCGCGAGAGCCCGAGCGGCGAGGAGCTCGTCGTGCGCGCCGCGAACGTCGTCAACGCGACCGGCGTCTGGGCCGATCGCCTGCGCCCCGACGAGCTGCACGACGAGGCCGAGGTCCCGCGTATCCGGCCGAGCCGCGGGACGCACATCACCCTGCGCCACGAGGACCTGCCGCTCGCCGCCGGCGGGGCGATCGTGCCGGCCGGCGGGGGGCGCACGATCTTCGCGCTGCCGTGGCTCGGGCGCACGCTGCTCGGCACGACCGACAACGACTTCGAGGGTCCGCTGCTCGATCATCACGTGCCCCCGGCCGCGGAGGACGTCGCCTACCTGCTCGACGCCGCGAACGCCTACTTCGGCACCGAGCTCGTGACCGCCGACCTGACCGGCGCCTACGCCGGCGTGCGCCCGCTGATCGCGACGGGCGACCCGCGCAAGTCCGTCGACATCTCGCGCAAGGCCGAGCTGTACGAGACCTCGAGCGGGATGGTGACGATCACCGGCGGCAAGCTCACGACGTGGCGGCGGATGGCGAAGATGACCGTCGACCGGCTCGTCGACCGCGAGGCGCGCGACGCGCCGTGCCGCACGCACGAGATCCCGCTCGGCGCGCCCGTCGCGGTCGCCGACCTGCCGCGCGTGGAGGGCGTGCCGTCCGCCGCGTACGCCGCGCTCGCGGGGCGCTACGGCCATGCCGCGCACGACGTCCTGGCGATCGCGCGCGAGCGTGCCGAGCTCGCGACGCCGATCGTCGCCGGGCTGCCGGACCTGCTCGCCGAGGCGGTCTACGCGGCGCGCCGCGAGCAGGCGCGCTCGCTCGGCGACGTGTTCCTGCGACGCACCCGGCTGGCGCTGCTCGCGGGCCGCGAGATCCTGGCGCAGACCGCCGCGGCACGCCATGTCGCGGCCGCGCTCGCGCCCGAGCTGGGGTGGGACGCGGACGGCGTCGCGGCCGCGCTGCGGGCATGGGAGGCCGAGGCGACTGCCGAAGGCGTCGTCGGCAGCCCGTAACCTTGCGCGCCGTCGCGGGTTCAAGCGACCGCCCACCCCGTCTCAGCAAGGAGCCCTCTCGGCCGATGCGCCGCATTCGCACCCTGACCCTGACCGTCGCCACGCTCCTCGCGGGGCTCTCGCTGAGCGTGCCCGCCCATGCCGCGTTCTTCCTCGGCGACACGGTCGACGGGCCGAGCGCGGACATCGCGTCGCTCGGCGACGTCGACCTCGCGCGCGACGGGACCGGCGCGATCGTCTACGTCAAGGCGGTCGGAGGCGTCGACCACGTCTTCGTCGCGCGCTTCGAGGGCGGCATCGTGCAGCCGCCGGTGCAGATCGACGGCGGGCTGGCGGGCATCAGCTCGCAGCCGGTCGTCGGAGCGTCGGACGGCGGGCGCCTCGCGATCGCCTTCGTCAACGCGGGCACCGTCTACGGCGTCGTGCGACCTGCCGGCGGCGGGTTCCTGGCGCCCGTCGCGCTGGGGCCGGGCGTCGATCCGTCGGTCGACCTGTCGATCAACGGCACCGCATACGCGTCGTTCACCTCCGCCGGCGACGTGCGCATCGCGCGGCTGGACCGCCAGACGAACGCCTGGACGACCCTCTCCCAGCCGGCTGACGTCGATCCGTCGCGGCCGGCGGGCGTCGGCAGCGGTCGTTCGCGGGTCTCGATCTCCGCGGACGGGATCGGCATCGTGACGTGGGGCGAGGCCGGCCACGTCTTCGCCCGCAAGATGTTCAACACCGGCCTCTCCGACGCGCCGCAGGACCTCACGCCGGCGACCTTCGACGGGCGCGTCTCGACCGTCTCCGACCTGCCCGACGTGGACACCGAGGACGACTCGAGCTACGCCTGGGTCGTCTTCCGCCAGAGCTTCGCCGACGGCGGCTCGCGGATCCTCGCGCGCCGCCAGCGCGGCACGGCGTTCGACCCGCCCGTGGCCGTCGACGCGGGCGACGAGCCCGCGACCGATCCGCGGATCGACCTCAACGGCCGCGGCATCGGCGTCGCGACGATGTCGGGGGCGACGAGCCTGCAGCCGATGGTCGCGCAGATCGACGTGCACAACGTCTTCGGCCCGGGCGGCCGGATCCTGGGGCCGAGCCTCGTCGGACCCGCGGCCGTGCCGGCCGTGTCGGAGAACAACAGCGCGCTGGTCGCGACGGTCCTCGGCGGGACGGGCGATCCGGCGGTCATCGTGCAGCCCTACACCGACGGCAAGCCGGGGCTCTCGGGCACGCTGTCGCGTCCCGAGCTCGGCCCCGTCGACCCGGACCTCGGCTTCGACGCGGCGGCCGACCGCGCGGGCGGCGTGCTCGTCGCCTGGGTGCAGGGTCCTCCGGGCAGCCGCCGGCTCGTCGCCGGCTACGACGATCGCGAGCCGGGCGGCTTCCTCGGCTACACCGCCCAGGCCTGCTGTCGCACCGCGACGCCCAAGCTCAGCTGGCAGCCGGCGTTCAACCTCTGGGGAGCGGTGCGCTACGAGGTGCTCGTCGACGGCGCGGTCGTCGGCACGCCGACCGCTACGACGTTCCAGACGACCGTGCCGCTGGCCAACGGCACGCACACCTGGCAGGTCCGCGCGACGGACATCCGCGGCCAGGCGACGCGCTCCAAGACGCGCCTGCTGCGCATCGACGCGCGCAAGCCGCTGCTTTCGGTCGGCTACAAGCGCAAGAAGCGCGTCGTGACGCTCGGGGTCCATGCCCGCGACGACGCGCGTGCGATCAAGACCACGTCCGGCATGAAGAGCCTCGTCGTCTCGTGGGGCGACCGGACGCCCGGCGCGCGCGGCGTCACGTCGATCCGCACCACGCATCGCTACCGCCGCCCGGGCTCCTATCCGCTGACGATCACGGCGCGCGACAAGGCCGGCAACGCGACGGTCAGCACGCGCACCGTGCGCGTCGGCTAGCCGTGGCCGTCGCGCCCCGCCACGTGCTCGCCGCGGCGGGTCGCACGCTCGTGCTCGGCGAGCGGCCGCTGCTGATGGGGATCGTCAACGCGTCGCCCGACTCGTTCTCGGATCCGGGCGCGTATCCGGATCTCGACGCGCGCGTGCGGCGCGCCCGCGAGCTCGTCGAGCAGGGGGCCGACATCATCGACGTCGGCGGCGAGTCGGCGACGACGCGGCGACCGCCCGTCGAGGCGGCGGACGAGATCGATCGCGTCGCCCCGCTCGTCGCCGCGATCGCCGCGCAGCTCGGCGTGATCGTGTCCGTCGACACCTACAAGCCGGCGGTCGCCGAAGCGGCGATCGCCGCGGGAGCGTCGATCGTCAACGACGTCAGCGGGCTGCGCGACCCCGCGCTGGCGGGCGTCTGCGCGCGGACGGGCGCCGCGCTCGTGCTCATGCACACGCGAGCGGCGCCGAAGCAGCGCCTGCAGGATCCCGATCGCTACGACGACGTCTTCGCCGACGTCGCCGCGTTCCTCGCGGAGCGGATGCGGGTCGCTCGCGAGGAGGGCGTGCGCGACGAGCAGATCGTGCTCGACCCCGGCCCGGACTTCGCCAAGACGCCGGCCCAGACGATCGCGCTGCTGCGCCGTCTCGAGGAGCTGCACGAGCTCGGCCGGCCGCTGCTGCTGGCCGTCTCGCGCAAGGACTTCGTGGGAGCGCTGACGGGTCGCGGACCGCGCGAGCGGGCGGCGGGAACGCTTGCCGCGGTCGGCTTCGGGGTCGACGCGGGCGCGCACATCCTGCGCGTCCACGACGTCGACCAGGCCGCAGACTTCCTGCGCGTGCGGGCGGCCCTGCGGGGCGAGCTCGAGGTGGATCCGCAGTTGGCGCTCGGTGAAGCGATCCGACATGCGCGCTAGCCTGTAAGTCACACGAGTCGCCGACCGCTGTCCAACGCGGCCGGACGCCTACCGACGAATCACAGGAGGACCCACATGTCAGTCATCTCTCGCTCCGCACTGGAGTCAAGCTCGCTGGCCGATCTGCACGAGATCGCGGCCGAGCTCGACCTCGACGGCTACCGCCGCCTGCGCAAGGCCAACCTCGTCGACCTGATCATCGAGCGCCAGGGCGCCGCGCCGGAGGAGCCGGACGCCGCGTCCGACGACGCCGACGTCACGGCGGTCGCCGCCGCCGACGCCGATGCCGGCCCCGACGGCGACGACGCCGAGGAGCGGCCCGCCCGTCGCTCGCGCCGCGGCGGCCGTGGCCGCTCGCGCACCCGCGATCGCGACCCGGGCGACGTCGACGGCAGCGACGACGCGACGTCAGACGCGGATGCCGACGCCGCGCCGGTCGCCAGCGCGCGCTCGACCCGGCCACCGCGCGTCGCGCGCGAGAACGGCGCCGCCCGCAGTGAGCGCTCTGCCGACCGCGATCGCTCTGCCGACCGCGATCGCTCTGCCGACCGCGATCGCTCTGCCGACCGGGATCGCCCGTCGGACCGGGATCGCCCGTCGGACCGGGATCGCTCGTCCGACCGGGATCGCTTGTCCGACCGGGACCGCTCGTCCGACCGGGATCGCCCGTCCGACCGCGACCGCTCCGCCGACCGTGGCCGCGGCGCCGACCGCGACCGCTCGGCCGACCGCGACCGTCCGGTGGCCGCGAGCACCGAGGAGCGCGAGGCGTCCGGCACGGTCGAGCTGCTCCCCAACGGCTCGGGCTTCCTGCGCGTCTCCCCGCCGGAGCCGTCCGACGACGACGTCTACATCTCGGCCGCGCAGGTGCGCCGCTGCGAGCTCGTCGCCGGCGACGAGGTCGCCGGCCCCGTGCGCTCGCCGCGCCGCTCGGAGCGCTACCCGTCGCTGATCCGCGTCGACACGATCAACGGCCGCTCGGCCGAAGAGGTCTCCGAGGGCACGAAGTACGACGACCTGCCCTGCACGTACGCGACCGAGCGCATCGCGCTCGACGTCGACGACGCCACGCTGAAGGCGATCGAGTGGTTGACGCCGCTCGGCCGTGGCTCGCGCGTCGTCATCGTCGGCGGCGCCCGCGCCGGCAAGACCGAGGCCCTGCGCCGCATCGCCGGCGCGCTGTCCGGCCGCGACGACCTCGAGTGCTCCGTCGTGCTCGCGGGCGTGCGGCCCGAGGAGATCCAGGACTGGCGCTCCGGCCCGCTGCAGCCCGTGTCCGAGCTGACGCTGAGCGCCGCGCCCGACGCCGGCGGTCAGGCGATCGAGCGCGCGGTCGAGACCGGCCGTCGCGTCGCGGCGCGCGGTGGGCACGCCGTCGTGCTGATCGACACGCTGGAGCACGTGCCGGCGCCGCTCGCCCGGCGGACGCTGGCCGCGGCGCGCAACATCGTCGACGGCGGCTCGCTGACGATCGTCGCGACCGCCCGCGAGCCGCTCGGCGGCGAGACGACCGTCATCGCGCTGGATGCCGAGCTCGCCGGCAGCGGCCGCATCCCGTCGCTCGACCTCGCCGCCAGCGGCACGATCCGCCCGGAGCTGCTCGTGGGGGAGAAGGGCGCCGAGGCGATCGCCGAGGCACGCGCGGCGGCGATCGGCGGCTGAGCAGCCCGCGCCGGTCACCGCAGCGGGCGCCGCGACCACGCGCGGCGCCCGCTACCGCGAACGGTACGACGGCAGGTCACGGGCGGCGCCCCCCGCCGCGCAGCACGGGGCGGCGAAGGTGCGCGCGCCGGTGAAGGACGCGGTGATCGCGGCGAGGATGGGGAGAGCCTCAGCCGTTCCAGCACGCGCGCGCGTTGCTGTCAAGATCACCGGCGCTGCGACGCTAAGACAACCGACGAAATCGATTAGGGTGCCCTGACACAACTGTGCTGGGGGGATCGCTGTGTCGACTGTCGTGACGGATCCGATCGAGCTCGTCCGTCCCGGGTCGCCGACACGCCGCAGGAGTCGGCGGCCGCTGGTTCGGGCGATGCGGGTGCTGCGGGTCTCGCATCGCTGGGTCTCGATCGTCGCGGGCCTGCTCTTGCTGACGATCACGACATCGGGGTCGATCCTGCTCTTCGAGCCCGAGATGCGTCAGCTGAGCCATCCGTCACGGTTTCACGTGACGCCGGGCGCGCATCCCATCTCGCCGCAGACCGCGACCAGCGCCGCGCAGCACGCGTATCGGAGGGCTGGTGCACCGACCCGGGTCGTACGCAACAGGGGTGTGTTCGAGGTCGCGCTCGGCGACACGCCGGAGACAATCGTCAGCGTCGATCCGGGCAACGGCCATGTGCTCGGCGCGACGAAGCCGGAGCGGGGGGTTCTCGGATTCCTGTCGAACCTCCACGAGTGCGGCCTGTCCTGTGAGGGCTATCCGGGCTACGTCGCGGCGCTGAACAAGCCGATGCCCGACCTTGGCATCCAGGGCATCGACAAGATCACGATCGGGGACTTCGCGCTCGGCCTGATCGGCGTGATGCTGTTCGGACTCGTGCTCAGCGGCATCGTGCTGTGGTGGCCCGGGATCCGTCGCTGGCGCCGCGGCTTTCAGGTCCGCAGCCACAAGGGCCGCTATGCCCGCGACTACGACTTGCACAAGCTGATCGGAATCGTCGCGCTGCCGTTTCTGGCGATGTGGGCGATCACCGGGATGAACTTCGAGTTGCCCGTCGTCTCGAAGGCCGTCTATGGCGTGATGGGCGCCGACCCGGGTCCTGACCCGACGATGAAGTCGGTCGTCGCGAAGGAGGGAACGCCCGATATCGGCATCGATCGCGCGATCGCGGCAGCCCGGCGGCTGGCCGGTGGCGGCGCGCTGACGGGCGCCAACCTGCCCGATGCGCAGGACCAGACGAGCACGTATCTCGTGTGGTTCGCGCATGGCATCGATCCGGTCCGCAACACCGACTACGCGGGCATGCTCGGGATCGGCGTCGATCGCCACACGGGCCGCGCGCAGGCGCTGTACGGCAGGCTCGGGCGTCCGCTGCGCCAGATGCTGTGGAGTGACTGGACGACCGGCGCGCACTACGGCATGTTCGTCGGCTGGATTGCGCGCCTGCTGTGGCTGATGTTCGGGATCGCGCCGTTGCTGCTCGCGATCACCGGCATGTCGACGTGGCTGTACAAGCGAGCCAAGCGCCGCGAGCGCAAGCGCCGCCGCCGCGCCTCGGTCCCCGCGATGCCGCCACTGTGAGCGAGCATCTCGCAGCCACGATCGCGCTGTACGCGGCGATGCTCGCCGGGTGGGCGATCCTGGGCGCGCTCAGACGCCGCGACGCAGGATCGCTGCATCGCGCTGGTCTCGTGTTGCTGGAGACCGCGACCGTGGTGCAGGCCACGATCGACATCGTCGCGCAGATCGACGGGCACCGCCCGCTGGAGCGCGCGACGCACCTCGGATACGTGGCCGCCTCGGTCCTGATCCTCCCGCTCGCGCTGCTGTCGAGCGCGCCGACACGGGAACGCGGTGCGTGGGATGCCGCGATCGCCGCGATCGCCTGCTTGGCCACGCTCGTCGTGGCGCTGCGACTGCGCGCGACCTGGGGCGCCGGCGATGGCGGTTAGCTCGGGCGGCGCACGCCGGACCGAAGGGGGACCGCCGAGAGCAGCGCCGATCGTCGCCGGTCCGGCACGGGCACTCGCGGCGACCTACGCCGTCTTCGCGCTCGCTGCCGGTGCGCGTTCGGGCGTGCAGCTGGCCACCAACGCAAGCCGCGCGCCGGTCGCCTACACGTTGTCGGCACTGGCCGCCGTCGTCTATCTCGTGGGCACGGTTGCGTTGCGTCGAACGAGCCCTGGCGCGCGCCGTGTCGCCGTCACGGTCTGTGGAGTCGAGCTGATCGGTGTGCTCGCGGTCGGCGCCTGGAGCCAAGCCGATCCCGGCGCGTTTGCAGACCAGACGGTGTGGTCAGGATTCGGCGCCGGCTACGGGCACGTCCCGCTCGTGCTCCCGATCCTCGGACTGCTGTGGCTCACGCGAGCACCCAGAGCCAGCGCTTCGACCGAAGGCCCGGCAGCGACCTAGACGACCTCCGTCGGCAAAGACCTTCTCAGCGGGGGATGTAGGCGACGCGACCCCAGGAGGGCTCGGGTGAGAGCTCGATGGCCTCACCGCCGCGATCGGGCTGCACGTAGCCGAAGGTGTGCGTCTGCACGTCGAAGGCGATGTCCAGCTCGCCCTCCTTCACGCGCTGGTCCAGCCAGGCGGAGCGGAAGACCAGGCGCCGCAGCCAGTGCACGAGCGAGCGGTCGGACGGGCCGCAGAGCTCGGGCCAGCAGTCGTTGACGTGCTCGCCCAGCGACGACGCCGGGTCCTGGATCTCACCGTTCACGGCGAGGTTGACGAGGTCGTCGAGCTCGGTCTCCGAGAGGCGGCCGTGGACGAAGCCGAGCTTCAGCGCGGCCTGCTCGCAGCGTTCGCTGAAATCGCGCTCGTTGAAGGTGAATCGCAGCTCGCCGTACTCGAGGACGAAGTCCTCCCCCGAGTCATAGTTTCCGCGTCGTTGGGTCTCGTCCATGTGGCCGTCGGCATCCTAGGTGCGACTCCTGCCTCGGACGGGCAGTGCATGGGAAGTTGCACGGCTCATGCTCGCATGGCGTGCGCATCGGCACAAACGGCCCGCGAGGATCATCGGCAGGCGGCGTACGCCGCGCTCGTGGCGGCCTGCACGTCGGCCGGCGTGACGTCCTCGTTGCTGACCTGATCGAGGCGCTTGGCGCCGATTCGCCTCGTCAGCTGCTTCCAGGTGCAGTCGCACGCGGAGTAGGAGTCGCCCTGGCCGGTGCAGTCGCTGATGAACGAGCCGCGGTCGCTGGTGATGAGGTCGCCGTTGAGCGCCGTTCCCACGATCGCTCCGACCCCGACGAGGATCAGCGCCATCGTGATCGCCCGCAGCCGGTTGGCGCCCACGGCCGGCGGCTCCTCGACGACGCCCGTCCGCGCCATGCGATCGCGCACGCTGCGCCGGTCCGCGCGCAGCGGCACGAACGCATCGACGAGGAACACGACCGGGACGGCGAACGGCACGCGGCAGACGAGCTCGCGCAGGACCCCGATGCCGAGCCCCGCGGGCGTGCCGTCCGCGCGCAGCACCCGCAGGCCGAAGATCCGCTTGCCGATCGTCTGCCCGCGGGTGACGCCCATCGCGACCGTCTGCATCAGCGCCCACAGGACGAGCGTCCCGAAGAGCAAAAACAGGGTGCGCGAGCGGTCGCTGGCCCCGGCCGAGCCGAGGATCGCGTCGGCGAACTGCACGACGACGAGCGCGAGCCCGAGGTCGACGAGCGATGCCCCCGCGCGCAGCCGCCAGTGGGCCAGCGGCCGGCCCTGCCACAGCGGTGCCGGCGGGGCGGTCGGTTCGTCGCCGGCGTCCACCGACGCGAGAGTAGCCGAGCGCCGGCGCGGCCTCGCCGGCGCGCCCCGCCGGCGGACTTGCGTGCGAGGGGGGCGAGTTCTTGTGCTCCGCGACCTATAGGGAGCATGACCGATGACGAAGCAGCCACCATCCTGCTCGTCGAGGACGACGACGCCACGCGCACGTTCCTCGCCGACAACCTCTCCAACGACGGCTACGACCTGCTCGTCGCCGACTGCGTCTCCGACGCCCTGCGCCTGCTCGAGCGCAAGTTCCCCGACATCGCGCTCGTCGATCTCGGGCTGCCCGATGCGAGCGGCTACGAGCTGCTGCGGCGCGTGCGCAGTGCCGACGGGGTCGCGAGCCGCCTGGATCCGGACACGCCGATGATGGTGCTCAGCGGCCGCTCCTCCGAGCTCGACCGCGTCCGCGGCTTCGACCGCGGCGCCGACGACTACGTCTGCAAGCCGTTCTCCTATCCGGAGCTGCTGGGTCGCGTCGCCGCGCTGCTGCGCCGCGCCGACCGCCGCCGCACGCGCGGCTGGCTGCGCGCCGGCGAGCTCGAGGTCGACCCGCCCTCGCGCGAGGTGCGCCTGCGCGGCGACCGCGTCGTGCTCTCCCAGAAGGAGTTCGCGCTGCTACGCGCGCTCGTAGCCGAGCCGACCCGCGTCTTCACCAAGGACGAGCTGCTGCGCTCGATCTGGGGCTACCGCGCCGTGGGCTCGACGCGCACGCTGGACTCGCATGCCTGCCGGCTGCGCCACAAGCTCGGCGCGCACGGCGACCGCTACGTGGTCAACGTGTGGGGCGTCGGCTACCGCCTCGTAGACGGGGTATTGCATCAGGAGCAAGACCCCACATTGGGACGATCGGTGGCGTGCTGACCTTCGGTGGGCTGGGGGATGGCGCCGGTCCGTCTGGAAGCTCCCGCAGTTTCCGGTCGCCTGAGGCTCCATCCGCCTATCGCATCGGATGCAAGTATCGCATCCGATGAAGGACCGATCCGAGTGTCGCGACGTGGCAGGTGATGCCTCGAAGCGGCGACGTCGACGCTGTCCTCGGCGAGCTGTTTGGCGGGGTGCGGCCACTACGTTTGGATGAGGCGGTGTTCGAGGCGGCGCTGGAGGGCTGGCGGCGCCAGCAGGCGGGTCGCCACCTGGCCGAGTCGACGAAGCGCGATCGCTCGTTGCTGGTCCGCCGCTTCCGCGACGAGTCCGGGCTGTGGCCGTGGGAGTGGCAGGCGATCCATGAGTGTGCGCTGCGGCAAGGCGTCGCGAGGCGGTGCGCCGAAGCGCCGCAACGTGCTGACGGTGTTCGACTGGGCCGTCGAGGTCCTCGAGCAGTACGTCGACGAGGCGCGTCCGCTGTACGGTCGCTCGGAGCATCCGGCGTTGTGATGACCGAACGGGGGCGGGCGCATGACGCCTGGATCGCCCGTGAGATCGCACGACTGAGCGAGAGCGAGGACCGCACGGAGATCGACCTGCGCGACCGCGTCGCGGGCTGCCTCGTGCTCGTCTTCGCGCAGCGGATCAGTCGACTCGTGCTATTGCGCACCGATGACGCCGTGACCGTCGGCTCGACGGTCACGATCCGCTTCGGCTCCGAGAACGCCGAGATCCCGCCCCGATCCTCGCCGATCTGCTCGGCATCGCCGAAAGCACAGCCGACGACTGGGTTCGCGCGGCCTGCGGCGACTAGGTCCGATACGCGGCCGAGGCCTCCACGCCGAAGTAGTCACCAACCGATCTCAGCCCTCACGCCGCCGGTCGCGGGCTTGCCACGCACCCGACAGCGCGGCTATCGTGAGCGAATCGCTTGCATCTCGCACGATTGCTGAGCGCACTGGCACGGGATCGCCCGTCCTTCCGCTCGCCGCCCGCCTGTGGCGGCACCCTGACCTCCGTCGCCGCATGACGGAGCCAGCTCGCCGCGCCCGAACGGCGCCGCGGGTCTGACCAGCGATCTCGCCCGGACCGCGACCTGCCTCCGGGCTTCATCTCCCCTTCGCGCTCGATGCCGAAGGGGTTCGTGCATAGGAGCAATTCGATGAGCACTATCAGTAAGTACCCGGCGGGTGTCCCCTGCTGGATCGACACGCTGCAGCCCGATCCGGCTGCCGCCTCGCAGTTCTACGGCCCGCTGCTGGGCTGGACGTTCGACACGCCGGTGGCGATGCCGAGTGGTATGGCCGGCGAGTACCTGGCGGCCCGTTGCGGCGGCCGTCTGGTCGCCGGAATCGGCCAGGCCCCGAAGGGGTTCGGATCGGCGGTCTGGACGACCTACATCGCCGTCGACGACATCGACGAGACCGCCGCTCGAGCGCACGGGGCTGGTGGCCGCCCCCTCCTCGGGCCGACAGCCAACGGGGGCAACGGCCGCATGGCGGTGTTGACGGATCCCGTCGGCGTTGCGTTCGGGATCTGGCAGGCCGGCGCCCGGCACGGTGCCGAGCGGGTCAACGAGCCGGGCTCGTGGACGATGAGCACGCTGCACACGCCCGCCTCCGAGGTGTCGGCGACGTTCTACGGCGAGACGTTCGGCTGGCGCCTGGAGAGCGTCCCTGACGCACCGATCGCGTTCTGGCGCCTCCACGGGCACGTCGGGGGCCAGCCCGGGCAGCCCATGCCTCGCGATGTGGTCGCCGTGCTCGCCCGGATCGAAGCGGACGATCCGACGCCGCCGCACTGGAGCGTCGCTGTGCTCGTTGCCGACGCCGACGCGACGGCACGCCAGGCGGCCGAGCTCGGCGGAACGGTGCTGCTGGCACCGACGGACACCCCAGGGTTCTGCAGCGCGGTCATCGCGGATCCACAGGGCGGCGTCGTCGCCCTCACCGCGCAGAGCACGACGGTCTGAGCCGACCGCGGCCTGTGGGTCCGGCGACCCACGGGCCGCGGGTGGTCCCGCACGCAGGGTTCCTGGAACTCCGCGGCGTAGGGATCCCCAACAACCCGTTGACATGCGGCACGCCCGTCCTGAGCCCCCTGACGGCACTCTGAGCTCGTCCGGTCGGCGGACGGGCCTTCGGCCGTGTCTCCCCATCAAGAAGAGGAATACGGGCGGAACCTATAGGCCATCTCCGCCAGTAGTCGACGCCCGCGCCGGACCGGGA
This sequence comes from Solirubrobacteraceae bacterium, assembly GCA_036271815.1. Classification (GTDB taxonomy): domain Bacteria; phylum Actinomycetota; class Thermoleophilia; order Solirubrobacterales; family Solirubrobacteraceae; genus CADCVQ01. The sequence continues at coordinate 2,810 of DATAZX010000084.1, read as the reverse complement.
GATCGCGTTCGCGCGATCGGCGTGAGCGACCGCGGGCGCGGGGCCGGGTCGAGGCACGGCCGCGCGTTGCCACTCCTCGCCGTTGCGTGTAGCGTCGCCGCCGATGACGCGCCACCGGTCGACGATCCTGCGCGCGGTCCTCGCCGCGCTGTGCCTCGCCGTCCCCGCGCAGGCGCAGGCCAAGACGCTGCACCTCGACGTCGCGTCGAAGGGCGGCCACTGCAAGGACAGCTACTCCGCGGCGCAGGCCGCCCGCGCCAAGACGCCGTGGTGCTCGATCAAGCGCGCGCTCAACGCCGCGCCGCCCGGCTCGATCCTCGACCTGCGCTCCGGCACCTACCGCTCGGTCAGCCCGACCGACATGACGCGCGCGCCCTCCAAGCTCACGCTGCGCAGCCACAAGGGCGAGACGGCCGTCGTGACGCAGGTCCGGCTCACGAGCTGCAGCAAGCTCGCGTTCCGGCGGCTGAAGCTCGACTTCGTGCGCATCGAGCACTGCCCCGGCAGCTCGTTCGTCGACGACGAGGTCGTCAACGAGGGGCTGTGGGCGTTCTTCTCCAACGACCTGAAGTTCGTGGACAACCGGATCCACGACACCGACAACGGGATGATCCTCACGCAGGACAAGAACGTCCTCGTCGAGGGCAACGACCTCAGCCACGTGCCGCGCACGACATACGTCGGCGACGGGGGCGACGGGATGCAGCTGCAGACGGTCTCGAACATCACGGTCCGCAAGAACGTCTTCCACGACTTCCTCTCGCACGCGCACACCGACGCGATGGAGTTCGCCGCGTCCAACGACCGCGTCACGCTCGACTCGAACGTGTTTCGCAGCGTGCGCGGCATCATCAGCGTGCCGCACCCCGTGTTCAAGGGTCCGTTCAGCAACACGCGCTGGGTGATCGTGAACAACGAGTTCGTCGACCTCACGCAGTGGGCGTTCGAGCTGCTCAACGTGCCGGGAGCGCGGATCGTCAACAACACCGCGTGGGACGCGGGCCACGGCATGCGGCTGCACGGCGACACGACGGGCGTCGTGATGGCCAACAACATCGCGGACTTCGTCTCGGCCGACGCCGCCGGCGAGGTCGGCCGCTCGTCGGGCAACGTGTTCGGCGAGGTCGACGGCGCGTACCACCCCGGCTCGACGGACACGATCGGCATGCCGACGTTCGTCGACGCTGCGGCGGGGAACTTCCAGCTCGCCGCCGGCAGCCTCGGCATCGACCACGGCTCCGCCGACGTCGCGCCGAAGCACGACCAGCTCGGCCACGCGCGGGTCGGTCCGCCCGACTCCGGCGCCTTCGAGCTCCAGCCGAAGTAACCGGCGCGGCGCCGCTCGCCGAGTCGAGCGGACAAGAAATTTATCTGCGCAGGGGGGCGAACTTCGGGCTCCCGCGCCCTCTACAGAGTGCAGCGCCCCTCACGGGGCGCGGCTGCCATCTCACTTCTGCGAGAGGACCGCGGGCCATGACCAAGACAAGAGCAGGCGAGTGACGTGGGGATCGCGATCGCCTGGGCGCTCGCCGCGACCGGATGCGCGGCCGCGCTCGCATCGACGTACGAGCTGCGCCGGCGCCGCGAGCTCGTCGCCCGCGCCTGCCACGAGCTGCGAGGACCGCTCACGGCGGCGCGCCTCAGCCTCGCCACGATGGATCGCCGCGGGGAGGCTCCGCCCGAGCGGCTCGCCGTGCTCGACCTCGAGCTGCGCCGCGCCGGGCTCGCGCTCGACGACTTCGCGGCGGCGCGCAGCGGCAAGCGGGCCGCCGATCGCAGCGAGTCCGTCGAGGTCGCCGAGCTGATCGAGGAGCAGTTCGAGAGCTGGCATGCCGTCGCCGGCGCGTTCTCGAGCCGGATCGCGATCGGCGGGCTGCTGGCGGGCACGACGGTCGACGGAGATCGGCTGCGGCTCGCGCAGGCGATCGCGAACCTCGTCGCCAACGCGCTCGAGCATGCCCCCGGCCGCATCGAGCTGGCTGCCCGCCTCGTCGGGCAGCGCCGCGTGTGCATCGAGGTCATCGACGAGGGACCCGGGCTGTCGGCGCCCGTCGCCGACCTGACGCGGCGTGCGCGGGCGGGCCGCGGGAGTCGCGGGCGCGGACTCGCGATCGCGGCGCAGATCGCCGAGCGCCACGGCGGGCGGCTCGTCGCGGCGCCGGCGCCGCGCGGCGCGCGCATCGGCCTCGAGCTGCCGTGCTCGCGGCGGGCGTCGTGAGTCGCCGCCGCCGCGCCCTGCTGCTCGGCGGGCTGGCGCTCGTGCTCGGCGGGCTCGCGGCGTCGAGCGTCGCCGGGCGCGAGGCGGCGCTGTCGCGGCGTGTCGGCGGGCTCGTGAGCGTCGTCGTCGCCGGCAAGCCGATCGCCGCCGGCGCGCTCGTGCGGGCGGACGCGCTGGCGATCCGGCGCGTCCCGCGGCGCTTCGCCCCGCAGGACGCGGTCGCCTCGCCGGCGTCGATCGCCGGGCTGAAGGCGCTCGTCGACATCCCGGCCGGCGTCGACCTCACGGTCGGCCTCGTCGGCGACGGCCGGCCGCGCGCGAGCGGTCCCGCGGTGCGACCGGGCGAGCGCGTCGCGCAGATCGTGGCGCTCGGCTCGCCGGCGCTGATCACGGCGGGCAGCCGCGTCGACGTGCTCGTCACGCCCGAGCCGGCGTCCGACGGCCGCGGCGAGGCGGTGCTCGCGCTCGAGGACGTCGAGGTGCTCGACGCCGCCCCGGTCACCGCCACGGACACCTCGTCGGGGCGCGATACCGGCGCGGCCGCGGGCGAGCACGTCACTGCGTCGCTGCGCGTCACGCTGCGCCAGGCCGT
>DATAZX010000083.1:0-32467 GCA_036271815.1 Solirubrobacteraceae bacterium | reverse complement strand
CGCCCCGACGGTCCTCCTGCGCGAGCGCTTCGGCGAGGGTCGCGTGGCGTGCATCGGCGGGCCGTCGCACGCCCGCGAGATGGTCAGCGAGGGCGCGGGGCTCGTCGCCGCCTCGACGAACGAGGACCTCGCGCGCGCGCTGGCGGGCGTCTTCATCCGCGCGGGCGTCGTCTGCGAGCAGTCCAACGACCCGATCGGCGTCGAGCTCGCGGGCGCGGCGAAGAACGCGGCCGGGCTCGCCGCGGGGGCGACCGAGGCGCAGGGCCTGAACGCCGCCGGGGCCGCCGCCGGCCACATCTTCGCGGAGGTCTGGCGCTATGCCGACGCGCAGGGAGCGCGGCCGGAGTCGCTGCTCGGCCTCGCCGGGACGGGCGACCTCGTCGCGACGGTGCTCGCCCCGCAGTCGCGCAACCGCCGGGCGGGCGAGCTGCTCGCGGCGGGCGTCCCGGCATCCGAGATCCCCGAGCGGATCGGCCAGACGGTCGAGTCGCTGGAGTCCGTGCCGCTGCTGGCGCGCGCCCTGAACCACGCCGGCCTCGACGCGCCGGTCACGGACGGCCTCGCGAAGCTGATCTCGGGCGAGCTGCCGCTCGAGGACTGGGTCGCGCTCGTGCGCACGACCGTGCCGCCGCCCGCGCGCTGGCGGCCCGTCGCGCCGGACTTCTGGTCGCGGATCCGCACGCGCACGCGCGGCATCCTCGGCCGCGCGGACCCCGCGGCGTCGTAGGCCCGCGCCGCGCGGGTCAGCCGCCGCGGGTGGCGAGCGTCGTCACGACCGCCTCGTAGACGCCGGCGCCGTGGGTCTCCTCGGCGACGTGGACGTTCGCCCGGCCGGCGATCGCCTCGCGCAGCGTCGGGTCGCGCGCCACGGCGTTGCCGACGAACCAGAACGCGCCGACGTGCGGCGACGTCTCGAGGTCCTCGCGCGAGTCGCCGACCGCGATCGCCTCCTCGGGCGCGATCATGCGAGCGCGCATGTGGCGCGCGACCGCAGCCGCCTTCGAGGCCCCGCGCGGCACGAGGTGGTAGGCGCGCACGTCCGCCAGGCCGACGAGCGCCGGCGAGCGACGGTGCACGCCGCCGTTGTCGACGAGCCGCAGCGCGCCGTGGCCCTGCGCCTCGAGCAGCGCGTCGACCTCGCGCGCGTCGACGAGTCCCCGGAAGAGGTGCGAGACCTCGCGGCCGTGGTGCCACGGGTCGTGGTACTCGAGCCGGCCGGCGTAGGTCTCGAGCAGCATCGCGGGCGCGCCCGACGCCTCGATCTGGTCGTGGATCGAGCCGCGCTCGTCCGGCATCAGCTCGCCGGTGAGCCAGATCTCCTCGCCGTCGAGCACGAGGCACGAGCCGGCCTCGTAGATGTAGGCGGACTGGCCGAACAGGCGCGCGTTCTCAGCGACGGTGACCTTGCGCCGGCCGGACATCAGCACGACCTCGACGCCGGCGCGATGGCAGGCCTCGAGCGCACGGACGCCCGCGAGCGAGAACGACTTGTCCCCGGCGCGCAGGAGCGTGCCGTCGGGGCCGAGCAGGGTTCCGTCGAGATCGACGTAGAGGGCGCGCATGGCCGACATCCTCTCGTGCGAGCGCCCCAAGGCGCATCTAGAGCGCGAACGGACGCCGGCCCCGCTCGCGGCGCAGTGAGGCTCGCCTCACTCGCGGGGGTCCCGAGGCCCTCGCCACCCAACCTCACCACTGCCCTTCTCGCACGGGTAGCGCCCGCTACTCACCCAGGAGTAGCAGCCGCTACCCCTCCCGACAGAGACCTACGTGCCCGCGCCGCGCAGGGCGCGCAGCTCGGCCAGTGCGGGGCGCTCGATCAGCTCGTCGCGGCCGGCCCCGATCAGGCGGCCCTCCCGGCGCAGGCGGCTCGTCACGGCGGCGAGCACGGCCGCGGACATCGGCGCGAGGTCGTCGAGCGACTGATGGCGGTTCTGGCGCACGTCGAGATCGACCTGCGCCATCGCGCCGAGCCCGACCGTGGCGTAGACGTCGACCAGCAGGCCCATCTCGACCGCGTAGCCCGTGCAGAACGCGACGCTCTCGAGCAGGTCGCGGCGGGCGGCCATCTCGCCCGCGAGCGGCTGTCGCATGCCGGCGAGCGCCGGATAGAACGCCGCGAGCAACGGGCGCGCGGTCAGCTCCGTGACGCGCCCGCCGCCGCCCGGCGCCACCCCGCCCGCGTCCTTGAACGGCCGCCGGTAGAAGCCCTTGACGAACTGCGCGCGCGGCTCGCACACGAGCGGGCCGAGCAGGCCGCACGCGAAGTGCTCGCCGAACTCCTCGGTGTCGCCGTCGACGAAGCACACGATCTCGCCCGTCAGCACGCCAAGCGCGCGCCACATCGCGTCGCCCTTGCCGGCGACGGGTCCGAAGTCGGGCGCGAGATCGACCTGGCGGTGCACCTCGGCGCCGAGCCGCGCGGCGATGTCCGCCGTGCCGTCGGCCGAGTCGGCGTCGACGACGACGACCTGATCGATCACGCCCGACTCGCGCAGCGCGACCAGCGGCGCGACGACGCCGGCGATCGTCGCGGCCTCCTCGCGCACGGGGACGCAGACCGAGATCGACTCCTCGCGCTCGGCACGCAGACGATCCGCCGGAAACTCCGAGTGATGGAAGCTGCGCAGCGACAAGGCGCTCGTACTATCTCAAGCGGCTTGTCCGTCGCCCCCGACACCCAGCCCTGGAGCGCGCTCCTGGACGCCGGCCGCAGCGACGAGCGGCTCGTGCGCGAGGCGTTCGAGGGGGCGCGCGAAGCCGTCACCGTGCCGCTCCCCGACACGCTGCACCCGGCCGTGCTCGTGGCCCTGCGCGGCGCCGGGATCGAGACGCTCTACAGCCATCAGGCGCAGGCGCTGGAGGCCGGATGGGCCGGTCCGACGATCGTCACGACGGGCACCGCGTCGGGCAAGTCGCTGTGCTTCAACCTGCCGACGCTCGACGTCCTGTGCCGCGACGCGAAGGCGCGCGCGCTGTACCTGTATCCGACGAAGGCGCTCGCCCAGGACCAGGCGCGCGCGATCAACGCGTTCGGCCTGACGAAGCAGGTGCGCCCGGCGATCTACGACGGCGACACGGCACGCGAGCAGCGCACGCAGATCCGCCGCCGCGCGAACCTCGTGCTGACGAACCCCGACATGCTGCACATGGGGATCCTGCCCCACCACCGCGCGTGGGGCGACTTCTTCTCGAACCTCGCGGTCGTCGTGATCGACGAGGCGCACGTCTACCGCGGGGTGTTCGGATCGCACGTGGCGAACGTGCTGCGACGGCTGCGGCGGATCGCGAACGCGTACGGCACGGAGCCCCGGTTCCTGCTCGCCAGCGCGACGATCGCCAACCCGGTCGAGCTCGCCGAGCGGCTGACGGGCCTCGACGAGATCGCGCTGGTCGACCGCGACGGCTCGCCGGGCGCGCGGCGGCACATCGCGATGTGGAACCCGCCGCTGACCGACGTCGCGCTCGGCACGCGTGCGTCCGCCCTCGGAGAGGCGGCCGAGATCGTGACCGAGCTCGCGCACCGTGGCGCGCGCACGATCTGCTTCATCAAGTCGCGCAAGGCGGTCGAGCTCGTGGCGCGGCTCGTGGGCCTCGCGGACCCGGCGCTGAAGGACCTCGTCGTGCCCTACCGCGCCGGCTACACGCCGCAGCAGCGCCGCGAGCTCGAGGGCAAGCTGACGCGCGGCGAGTTGCTCGCGGTCATCACGACCGACGCCCTGGAGCTCGGGATCGACATCGGCGCGCTGGACGCGGCGGTCGTCGTCACGTTCCCGGGCACGGTCGCGTCGCTGAAGCAGATGTGGGGCCGGGCCGGCCGGCGCGGGCGCGGCCTGGCGGTCTACGTGGCGGGCGAGGACGCGCTCGACCAGTTCTTCTGCCGGCACCCGGACGAGTTCCTCGACCGTGCGGTCGAGGCGGCGATCCTCGAGTACGAGAACGAGCCGATCCACCTCGCTCACCTGCTGTGCGCGGCGCACGAGGGTCCGCTCAGCGCGTCCGATGCCGAGACGCTCGGCCCGCGCTGGGAGCTGCACGCGCAGGCGCTGGTGGCCGCGGGCGAGCTCGTGCGGCGCGACGACGGCTACGTCCTGCGCCATCCGGAGGACTACCCGGCCGCGCGGGTGTCGCTGCGCTCGGCATCGCCGGACTCCGTCGCGATCGTCGACGTGGTCAGCGGCGAGCTGCTCGGCACGGTCGAGTCCTCGCGCTCGCACATGACGGTCCACGACGGCGCCGTCTACCTGCACCAGGCGCGGCCGTACATCGTGCGCGGGCTCGACCTCGAGCAGCGGCGCGCGCTCGTCGAGCCGTTCTCGGGCGACTTCTACACGCAGCCCAAGAAGGAGACGATGACCGAGATCGAGGCGCTGCTGGACCGGCGCTCGACGCTCGGCGTGACGCTGTCCTTCGGGCGCGTGAGCGTGACCGACCAGGTGCTCGCGTATCAGCGCAAGAAGCTGCCGGGCCACGAGATCGTCGACCTGCAGGGCCTCGACCTACCCGAGACGACGTTCCAGACGCAGGCGCTGTGGTACGAGCTCGATGGCGACCTGCTCGCCGACGACTTCCCCTTGGAGGTGCTGCTCGGCTCGATCCACGCCGCCGAGCACGCGCAGATCGCGGTGCTGCCGCTGCTGGCGATGTGCGATCGCTGGGATATCGGCGGCCTGTCCACGAACGCCCACCCGCAGACCGGCGGGCCGACGATCTTCATCTACGACGGCCACCCGGGCGGGGTCGGGATCACGCGCCAGGGCTTCCTCGCGTTCGAAACGCTGGTTGCCGATGCCCACCGCCTGATCGCCGAGTGCCCGTGCGAGCGCGGCTGCCCGTCGTGCGTGCAGTCGCCGAAGTGCGGGAACCTCAACGAGCCGCTGCACAAGGCTGGGGCGCTCGAGGTCATGGCGCGGATGCTCGAGCGCTGAGCGCGGGCGCGGGCGCCGGCGCGGGCGCCGGAGCGGACGCGGGAGGGTGCGGGCGCCGGCGCGGGAGGGTGCGTCGTGCGCGACGCGGTGGACGGGCGGGAACCGCCCCCGCACGTCGAGATCTGGTCGTCGGCTGGCGCGTGCCGGGCGGCCATCCGATCGACCCGCTGCCCGAGCTGGGCGCCTGGGCGCAGGCCTGATTGCCCACCGGCGATATCCTGCGCCGCCGCGGCGAGATAGCTCAGTTGGTAGAGCACACGACTGAAAATCGTGGTGTCCCCGGTTCGAGTCCGGGTCTCGCCATCGAAGTACCCGTAGGCGTTCAGTCCGTCGGTCCTCGTGCAGGGTTTCATCGAGGCGGCGTCTACCGACCCTTGGACCCCGGCGTCTACGGCACGCCCTCGCCGTCCTCGCGGCGGCGAGTTCATCGAGGCGGGATCGTCTGCGGCCGCAGCGTGATCGGCTTGCCCCCTCGCCGTCCTCGCCGTCCTCGCGGCGGCGAGTTCATCGAGGCATCGTCCCGATCGAGGCGAAGGCCTGGACACAAGACCTCGCCATCATCGCGGCGGCGAGTTCATCGCGGTGCGTTCCTGTTGACAACGACCACGACCCAAGCCCGGCCGTGGAACAACTCGTCAAGACACGGGTCGACGGCAGCGCAGCACCGCGGGTCGCATGGAGCACACGCCGCGAGCCTGTGACGACACGGGCGGGACTCCCGTCGATCCAACCGTCGTCGCGCGGACCCGAACCACGAGCGGCTCAGGACCCCAACCACTCGAGCTTGCCGTCCCGCGCGACCCGAGGCCCGGGCCGCCGCTCAGGACTCGAGCTGGTCGAGCTTGCAGTCCTGCGGAGCCTTGTCGTCGCGCCAGCGCAGCACCTTCGTCCCGTGCCGGATGCGCCCGTCGCTCACATGGTCGTACGTGATCTCGACGACGAGCTCCGGCCGCAGCGCCACCCACTCGAGCTCGCGGCCCGCCGTCCAGCGCGAGGCCTCGCCGCTGCCGCGCTCGCCCGTCTCGTACGGTGCGAGCTCGGCCACCAGCTCGCGCTTGCGCTTCGCCGTGAAGCCGCTCGAATGCCCGACCTCGCGCAGGCGGCCGTCGTCGTCGTAGAGGCCGAGGATGATCGCTCCGACCGTGCCCTCCTGCTTGCCGGGCCGCCACCCCAGCACGACCGCGTCGATCGTGCGCACGCGCTTGACCTTCACCATGCCCTTGCGCTCCCCGGCGAGGTACGGACAGGCGAGCTCCTTCGCGATCACGCCCTCCTCGTCGCGCAGCCACGCCTCGGCGTCGGCCGCGCCGTAGACGACCGGCGTCAGCTCGAGCCCGGAGATCGTCTCGAGCACCGCACGCCGCTCGGCATACGACAGCGACATCACCACCTCGTCCTCGAGTGCCAGCACGTCGAATGCGACGAAGCGCGCCGGCGTCTGCTTCGACAGCCGCTCGATCCGCGACGCCGCCGGATGGATCCGCTGGCCGAGCGTGCCGAACGTCGCCGCGACGAGCTCGCCGTCGACGACGTAGCGCCCGGCCGGGAACGACACCTCGGGGAAGTAGCGCGTCATCGGCTTGCCGTTGCGCGACTGCAGGTACACCTCGCCGCCGTCGACGAACGCGATCGTCCGGAAGCCGTCCCACTTCGGCTCGTACGCCCAGCCGTCGCCCTCGGGCAGCTTGGCCCGCGGGCGCGCGAGCTGGGGCGAGATCGGCGGCTGCAGCGGGAGCGCCATCGCCGACAACGCTAACGACCGGCTCGCCGCGGAGCCCACTCCCACCGGTGACGCGCGAGCTCGTCACGCTCGCCGAGCGCCGCCTCGACGCGCGCGCCGAGGATCCGCGCACCAACTACCCCGCCGCCGCGCGCCGGACGGCGCCCGAGACGCACAGGCCGCGCGACCCAGCCGCGCGACCCAGCGCCGCGCCCCGCCCGCCTCAATCGCGCCGCGGCGCCGCGCTGACGCCGCGCATCCGCCGCAGCACGCGATCGGCCAGCCGCGGCGAGATCCCGTGCAGCACGCCCATCCCCTTCACGGGCGCCTTCCAGTACAGGTGGCGCTTGTCGCGCTCGATCGCGCGCACGACGCACTTCGCGAGCGCCTCGGCCGGCTCGGCGCGCTCGCCGCCGCGGTACCAGTCGGGCATCGTCACGCTCGGTTGGTGGTCGTGCAGCGAGGTCGCGATCTCACCCGGGAAGACGGTCGTCAGCGAGACGCCGCTGCCGCCGAGCTCGTGGCGGATCGCCTCGGCGAACATCCGCTGCGCCGCCTTCGTCGCCGAGTACGCCGCCGCCTCCGGAAACGACCGCAGGCCCGCGCCGGAGGACATCACGACGATGTGCCCGCTGCCCTGGCGCAGCAGCTGCGGCAGCGCCGCCTTGATCGTGTAGACGGTGCCGAGCCAGTTGACCTCGGTCATGCGCTCGATGGTCTCGACGTCCTGGGTCGCGATCGGCTCGTAGTGCGCGATCCCCGCGTTGACGACGAGCAGGTCGACCCCGCCGGTCGCCGCGACGAACTCGTCGACGGCCGACTGCACGGACTCGCGCAGCGCGACGTCGCACACGAGCACGTGATGGGTCCCCGGCAGCTGGGTCGCGACGAGCTCGAGGTCGGTCACCGAGCGCGCGGCGAGGCCGACGGTCGCGCCGCGCGCCGCCAGCTCGTGGGCGAGGGCGCGCCCGATCCCCCGGGAGGCCCCGGTGACAAGCGCTCTCGTGCCAGATCCGATCCGCACGGCGGCGATGCTACGCGCGATCCTCGCGCGGGCACCTCCACCTTGGCGCTAGCATCGGGCGCAGATGCCCTCCGAGCATGCGACCGTCGCGGAAGAGGAATACCTGCAAACGCTGTTCTGGCTGCAGGAGGCGAAGCTGCCGATGACGGGCGCGAACGTGGCGCGTGCGATGCAGCTCTCCGCGCCCACCGTGCACGAGATGGTCGGCCGCCTGGAGCGCGACGGCTACATCACGCGCGCCAAGGACAAGGCGATCAGCTTCACCGCGACGGGCTTCGACCACGCCGAGGGCGTCGTGCGCCGCCACCGCCTCATCGAGCGCTTCCTGACCGACGTCCTGCAGATCCCCTGGGACGAGGTCCACGAGGAGGCCGAGCGCCTGGAGCACGCGATGAGCCCGGTGCTCGAGGAGCGCATGCTCGCCGCGATCGGCGACGCGAAGACCTGCCCGCACGGCCACCCGATCCTCGGCAGCGCCGCCCGCCTGGAGGGCGTCCCGCTCGCGGACGTCGTCGAGGGCGCCTCGGTCCACGTCCTGCGCTTCGAGAACGAGGCCGAGGATCTCCTGCACTACCTCAAGGCGACCGGCGTCGAGCCCGGCATGCGCGGGACGCTGACCGTCTCCACGCCGGACGACGTCACGGTCACGACGAACGACGGCCGCGAGATCGTCGTCACGTTCTCGGTCGCCGAGACCGTCTCCGTGATCGCCGACCCGTCGCCGCCGCCGCGCACCGCGCTGCCCGAGCAGCTCGTGCTGGCGCGCGAGCGCTACGGTCGCTGAGCGAACGCCCGCGCGTCCACGCCCGCGCGATGCGGGCGCTACGCTCCTGATCGGCCCGGAACGCGGGGAAACACGGGGGAGAACGTATGCGAACCCAGATGGTCTGTCTCGAGGATGGCATCACGTCTTGCGGGTTTCGCAAGATGGCGGCCTACGTGGCCCAGCTCGAGCCCGAGACCGAGTCCGTCTACATCTCGACCGAGCGCTACCGCTCGGTCAAGGCCGCCGTCCGCGGGATGGGCGACAAGGGCCGGATGCCCGACGAGCAGGTCGACGAGATCGCCCAGGGCCTGAAGCACTCCGAGCTCGTCGGCTTCTCCTCGATGACGGGCTACGCCGACCTCACCCATCGCGTCATCCGGCGCCTGCGCGAGCTGAGCCCCTCGACGTACATCGTGTGGGGCGGCATCCACCCGATCATCCAGCCCGAGGACGCGATCCTCGGCGACGTCGACGCGGTCTGCACCGGCGAGGGCGAGTTCGCCTTCGAGGAGCTGCTGCAGGGCCTGAAGGAGGGCCGCGACGTCACGGACACGAAGAACTTCTGGTTCAAGCCGACCAACGGCAACGGTGGCCAGGAGATCGTCAAGAACCACTTCCTCCCGCTGATGACCGTCGACGAGATGGAGACGCTGCCGTTCCCGCAGTTCGGTGCCGAGAACGAGAAGATCTACCTGCCCGGCCGGGGCTTCGTGAAGACGACCGTGGACGACTACCTGCTCAACGACGGGCTCGGCTACACGACGCTGTGGTCGATCGGGTGCCCGTTTCACTGCGCGTACTGCGGCAACACGAAGTTCATCGCAAACGACGCGAAGTACAAGCGCATCCGCCATCCGAGCGCGCGCTACATGGTCGACCAGATCAAGGATGCTCGCGCGCGCTTCCCGCACCTCAGCCAGGTCAGCTTCCACGACGACAGCTTCATGGCGATCCCCTACGGCCAGCTCGAGGAGTTCGCGCAGCTGTGGCACGACGAGCTGAAGCTGCCGTTCGCCGTCTACGGCGTGATCCCCAACTACGTCCGCCAGGACAAGTTCGAGCTGCTGTCGTGGGCGGGCATGAACCGCATCCGGATGGGGATCCAGTCGGGCTCGAAGGACATGCTCGACTTCTACAAGCGCCCGACGCCGCCGGAGAAGATCCTGCGCGCGGGCGAGGTGATCGCGTCGTTCGCGCCGAAGTACCACATCCCGGCCGCCTACGACATCATCATGGACAACCCGATCGAGACGCGGGACGACGTCAAGTCGACGCTGCAGCTGCTGTACATGATGGACCGCCCGTACACGCTGTTCATCTACTCGCTGAAGGTGATCCCGAACACGGGCCTCGCGGCGGCGATGGAGGAGCGCGGCGTCGACCTCGACGAGATCGACGACTCGTACCTCGCGATCCCGCCGAAGTGGGCGAACCTGATGCTCTACATCATCGCCCTGTGGCGCCCGCCGCCGTGGCTGTGGAACCGGCTGATGGGCCACGTCCGCGCGAGCCACGAGGAGCAGAAGCAGTACCCGCGGCTCGGCGTCATCCTGCGCACGCTGTATCTGACCAAGCGCGTGCTGTGCCACGTGCGCGTCATGGACTTCTCGATCACCCCCGGCAAGACCGGCTACTTCGCCTGGAAGCTCGGCCTCGTCGGCTTCTGGCAGAAGCACCTCACCCGCCGCCCGCCGCGCCCGGCGCGCACCGTCGCCAAGCCGCCGGAGGTCAAGGTCGGCTTCACGGTCATCCAGCCGCCGGACCTGCTCGCCGACTGACGGGCGACCAGCCGGGGGTCACTCCACTTCGCGGACGGACGTAGCCTGCGGCGCACGGGCGGCCGCTCGGCCTCCCGGCGATCGACCGGAGGTAAGGGACATGACGTTGACGAAGAGGATCTCGGCGAGGCGGGGCACGCTCGCGACCCTGCTCGCGGGCCTGACGATGCTGTTCCCCGCGTGGGGGATCGCGCAGGGCCAGGCGAAGGAGCACGCGCGGACGACCTGCTCGGCCGCCGACTACCGCAACGATCCGCGCCTCGGACCGGAGCACCTGCCCGACGCGGGGCCGCTGGCGACCGTGCTCAAGGGCTGGCACCGCCTCGACGAGATGACGCCGCACGCCTACCTGCACGCGTACTACGACGCCGCCGCCAAGACGTGGCGCTACCCGCCGCTCGGCGGCTACCTGCTCACGCCGGACGGCATGGCGATCTCAAACCAGGTGACGCTCGCGCCGGGTCAGGTCATCGACCGCTTCGGCAGCGAGTACGGCGGCTACCTGTCGCCGGTCGGGACGCCGTACGCCGATCGCGGGATCCCGCCGCAGAGCCTCGACAACACCACGACCCCGGAGACGTGCAACTACTCGCGCTACAAGGTCCTGCAGCCGATCCCGGTCCAGTCCGGCCCGATCGCCCCGGCGCTCGGGCAGCCCGGCTTCGGCCTGCAGTACGTCCTCGACGCGACGATCTTCCCGGGCAATCCGACGGGCTTCAACGTCATGTACCTCGTCAACAACGGCTACCTGGCGCGCGTCACGGGCTGAGCGCCCGACGGTCGCGGTCGCTGCCGGCGCCCGCCGGCGGCGACCCGGTCCGTGCGCTGCTCAGGATCGCGACGCGCGGGATGCGAGCAGCTGGCGCACCGAGGCGACGAGCAGGTCGTGTGACTGCGGCGGGTGCGCGAGGCGGTCGAGCAGCAGGCCGTCGACCATGACGGCGATCGCGCGCCCGTCGCGCTCGGGGTCGGCCGAGCCGGTCGCGAGCGCGAGCGGCTCGCACATGCGCCAGAAGACGAGCGCCGCGTCGCGCATCCGCTCGGCGAGCCGCGGGTCGCGGATCGCGGCGAGCTCGAGCTCGAGGCGGGCGAGGTGCAGATCGCGGTTGCCGTCGATCCAGGCGGCGAGGCCGCTCGCGACGGCTTCGACGTCCGGCTCGCCGCCGGCCGCGAACGCCGCGGCGATCTGCTCGGCGATCGCGCCGACCTGGCCCTCGCACTCGGAGACGAGCCGCTCGACCATCGCGGCGACCAGCCCGTCGCGGCTGGCGAACCAGTACGTCACCGAGCCGTGCGGCGCCTTCGCGGCCGACTCCACCGAGCGGTGCGTGACCGCGCCGAGCCCGCCCGCCGCGAGCAGCCGCAGCGCCTCGTCGAGCAGCTGCGTGCCGCGGTCGGTCGTCGTGTCGGAGGGTGCGGCGGCCATCGACCCCAGTATCGCAACAGGCTTGACAATGGAGGGGCGATTGTTCTACAACTGTAGAGATTCCTGCACTTGTAGAAACGCGACCCGAGGAACGATCCGGATGACCGCCACCACCATCGCCCCGTCCGCCCGCGCGATGCGTCCAGCGCTCGTGCTGCTCGTCGCCTGCGTGGCGCAGTTCATGCTGCTCGCCGACGACACGATCGTGAACGTCGCGCTGCCGAGCATCGCCTCGGACCTCGGCTTCGGCGAGTCCTCGCTGTCGTGGGTCGTCAACGCCTATCTGCTGACGTTCGGCGGCTTCCTGCTGATCGGCGGTCGCCTGGCAGATCGCTTCGGCCCGCGCCGGCTGTTCATGTGGAGCCTCGCCGGCTTCGCGCTCGCGTCGGCGATCTCCGGGATCGCGCCGTCGTCGGGCGTGCTCGTCGTGGCGCGCGGCCTGCAGGGGATCATGGGCGCGCTGATGTCGCCGGCGGCGCTCGCGATCGTGCTCGCGACCTACCCCGACGGCGCCGGCCGGCGGCGCGCGCTGTCGGCGTGGGCCGCGATGCTCGGCCTCGGCGCGGCGTTCGGCCTCGTCGCCGGCGGCGCGCTCGTCGAGCTCGCGGGCTGGCGCTGGATCTTCCTCGTCAACCTCCCGGTCGCCGCGCTGGCGCTGGCGGCGGCCACGCAGGTGCTGCCGGCCGGCGACCGCAGGGACGCGCGCGACGCGCCGAACATCCCCGGAGCGGCGCTCGCCACGGTTTCGCTGCTCGTGCTCGTCTTCACGGTCGTCGAGACGCACACCGCGGGCTGGACGTCCGCCCGCACGCTGCTCGGCTTCGCCCTCGCGGTCGCGCTCGCCGCCGCCTTCGCGGTCGCGGAGCGCCGCGTGCGGTCGCCGCTGCTGCCGGTCGAGCTGCTGCGCCGCCGTCGCGCGATGTCGGCCGACGCCGTCGTCTTCATCGCCGCGGGCGGACTGCTGGCGATGTTCTTCTTCCAGACGCTGTACCTGCAGCAGGTGCTCGGGCTGACGGCGCTGCAGACCGGCCTCGCGTTCCTGCCGTTCAGCGCCGCCATGGGGATCGCCTCCGGGCTCATGGGACGGCTGCCGGAGCGCGTCGATCCGCGGCTCCCGATCGTCGCGGGCATCGTCGCGGCGGCGGTCGGGCTGTGGATGATGAGCCGCCTCGGCGTCGGCAGCGCCTACGGCGCCGACGTCCTGCCGGCACTGGCCATCGTGGCGGCCGGTCTCGGGGTCGCGTTCGTGCCGCTCATGGGCCTGGCGACCGGCGACGCCGAGGAGCGCGACGGCGGTCTCGCCTCGGGCCTGATGACGACGGCCCAGCAGGTCGGCGGCGCGATCGGGATCGCGGTCATGATCACGATCGCGACGACCCACACGACCGACGCACTCGCCGGTGGCGCGCGGCCCGCGCAGGCCCTGACGAAGGGCTTCGCCGGCGCGTTTCGCGTCGAGGCGATCGTGCTGCTCGTCGCCGCGGCGCTCGCCGGCGCGCTGCTCGGCGCGCGGCGCGGGGAGGGCGCCTCCGTGTCCTGACCACGCTGCTCCGCGCCAGCCCGGCGCGTCCTCGGCAGGCCGCGCGCGCTCCCGATCGTCGGGGCGCGCGCGGCCGTGGTCGAGCTAGGCGGTCGCCGGTGCGCCGGCGACCGACCGGTAGCCGTCGGCGAGGCGCGCGATGCCCTCGTCGATGCGGTCGACCGTGACGCCGGAGTAGGCGAGGCGCAGCATGTTGTGGCCGCCCTCGAGCAGGAAGTCCGAGCCCTTGACGAACTGCACGCCACGCTCCTTGACGGCCTCGAACAGCGCGTCGACGTCGGCGTCCTCGGGCAGCGTCACCCACATGAAGTAGCCGCCCTCGGGCGCCTGGTAGACGGCCTCCGGCAGGTGCTGCTCGAGCGCCGCGGTCAGCGCCTCGACGCGCTCGGCGAGCGCTGCCTTGACCGTCGCGATCGAGCGGTCGATGCGTCCCGACACGCAGAACTCGTGCACGATCGCCTGCGACACCATGCTCGGCGAGATGTACGTGTTCGTCGCGAGCTTCTGGATCTGGGCGATCAGCGGCTTCGGGCCGACGAGGTAGCCGACGCGGATCCCCGGGCAGACGGTCTTCGAGAACGACGACGCGTAGACGACGGTGTCCGACTCGTCCATCTCGATCATCGTCGGGATGTCCTCGCCCGTGAAGCGGATGTGGCGGTACGGGTCGTCCTCGAAGATCACGAAGTCGTGCTCGGCGGCGAGCGCGAGCAGCGCCTTGCGCTTGTCCAGCGACAGCGTGTAGCCGGCGGGGTTCTGGAAGTTCGGGATGATGTGGACGAGCTTGGGCTCGACTCCCGTGGCGAGCAGCTCGGCCAGCTCGTCGACGTCGATGCCGTCGGTCTGCAGCGAGACCATCCGCACGTCGGCGCCGAGCGAACGCAGGTTCAGCAGCGTGCGGTCGTAGGTCGGCTTCTCCACGACGACGGCGTCGCCGGCGGAGACGAGCGTCGCGAAGAGGAACGCGTCGGCCTGCATCGACCCGTTCGTGACGAGCACGTTGGCCTCGTCGACGCCGTGCTGCTCGGCGATCCAGCGCCGCAGGGGTGGGTATCCGATGCTCGTGCCGTAGCCGGTCACGCCGCCGGGATCGTTCATGAACGCCGAGACGGCGCTGTCGCGGAGTCCGTCGACGTCGACGATGTCCAGCGACGGGGCGCCGCGGGCGAAGGAGATGGTGTCGGAGGGAGCCATGCTCCGAGAGTACCGAGCGTCCGTGGGCGCCGGCGGGCCAACGCGAGAGGGCGCGGCTACGCGGCGAGCAGGGCCGCGTCTCGGCCGGCGGCGGGTCGGCGGCACGCGAGCCGCCCGGCCGCGAACGGCATCGCCCGCGTCACGAGGCGCAGCGCCAGCGCGGCGTGCTCGTCGCCGACCCGGTCGGTGGGCCAGAACTCGATCGCGAAGCCGCCGTCCTCCTCGACGATCGTGCCCGCGAGCTGCGAGCGGTCGTCGCGGAAGTAGGTGCCGGAGACGAACTCGCCGAGGCCGAGGCGCATGCCGAGCGCCTCGGTCGCGAAGTCGTAGTGAAACGCGAACGCGTTCGTGTTGACGAGGTACAGCGCGGGCGCGTCCGTGCCGACGCCGGCGACGAGGAACTTCATCTCCAGCGCGCCGCGCCGGCCGGCGATTTCGCGCGAGCGCGCGAGCAGCTCGAACGTCGCGCGGTCCGCGATCGAGCGGGCGCCCTCCGTGATCGGCAGGTCGCGGCCGTGCGGATCGCCTGCCGCCGCGCGGTCGTTCGATGACGTGCGCGCCGAGCGGGCGCCGAACGTGTCATGCGGGAGCATGGCGCCGACTCTAGGTGGGCACCGAGCCGCGCTGTGTGGCGTCGAGCACGCTTGCGGGTCCGGCGTTGACCCGCCCGGTCCGGCGTTGGCCCGCCCGGTCCGGCGTTGACCCGCCCGGTCCGGCGTTGACCCGCCCGGTCCGGCGTTGGCCCGCCCGGTCTGGCGTTGGCCTCGCCCGGTCTGGCGTTGACCTGCCCGGCCGGGCAGGGTCCATCCGCATGGCCCCGGCCCCACCGGACCGGGCCGGCCGCCGCGGCCGGCCCGCGCGTCAGATGTGGCGCAGCGGGCTGAGACCCCGCTCGGCCATCTCCCGCAGCGACCGGAACTGCTCCGGCGTCAGCGGCGCGCTGCGGCGCAGCGCGTGGGCCTCGGCGCGCGTGAGGCCTCTCGCATCACCCGAACCGGCGGCTTGCAGGGCGGCCTTCTGCGGTCGTGCGCCCTGCGAGGTGCTTCGTGTCTCCCGTGCCACGCTGACTCCCCTTCCACGCTGACGATCGTCAACGGGCCTCCGACTGCGCTCCCCGCGCGATCGTGCCCGCCCCACCACTATGGGCGCGTTCGCTACCCCTGCCGACGCGCCATCAAACGCAAGCTTCTCACGGACGGCCCCGCCCCGTCAGAAAGCCGACGCGAGCACGAGCGGGAACACCGGACCGCAGCCGCGTCGCCGCAGCTGGCCGCCGACCATCGCCTGCGTCCAGCCGCTGAAGCGCAGGTCGTCGACGAGCAGGCACGGGCCGGGCGGCGGATCGGCGCAGACGGCGAACGCGCCGCGCACGTTGGCGACCTGCTGGACGCTGTTGGCCATCTCGCGCTGCGGCGGCCTGTCGTCCGCGCGCTCGAGCACCGCGGCGAGCTCGAGGCCGAGCTCGTCGGCCAGGCGCCGTGCGAAGTCGGGCACGAGCTCGCCGCTGCGCCGCGACGGCACCGCGGCGATCCAGGTCGCCGGCGGCGCCCACGCGCGCACGAGCCGTGCCGCGGCGCGCACCAGCTCGTCGTCGAAGCGCCCGCCGAGGCGGCCCTCCCGCACGAGCGGATCCCAGCCACCGTCGCCGATCCGCGCCAGCGCGCGACCCTCGGCGACCTGGACGTCGGCGGCGATCCTGCGCATCGTGCCCTCCGCGTCCGGGCTCATCTTCTTCGGGTCGAGCGTCAGCGGGCGCGAGCGCAGGTGCTCGAGCGCCGCGCGCACGATCTCGGGATCCGGCCGCGCGTCGTAGCGCGGGCCGGCGCAGACCGAGCAGCGGCCGCAGTCCTCGGGGCCGGGGTCGTCGAGCTCCTCCTGCAGCGCGCGCATGAGGCAGCGCCCGTCGGCGCCGAAGCTGGCCATCGTCTCCTGCTCGCGACGGCGCAGCGCCGTCACGTGGGCGTAGCGGTCGGCGTCGTAGGCCCAGTCGCCGCCACGCTCGCGCACCCAGCTGCGCCCGGCGCGCGTGACCGCGCCCTCGACGTCGAGCACCTTCAGCATCGCCTCGATCCGGCCCTTGCCGAGGTTCACGAGCGAGGTCAGCTCGGCGGTGCTCGCACCCGCGTCGCCGGCGTCGTCGAGGTGCGAGAGCACGGCGTCGACGACCTCGCGCCGCGGGAACGCCTGCTCGATGAAGAAGTCCTGGATGCGGCGGTCCTCGCGGCCGCGCAGCAGCACGACCTCGGCCTGCTCGATCGCACGGCCGGCGCGGCCGACCTGCTGGTAGTAGGAGATCACCGAGCCCGGCGCCTGGTAGTGCACGACGAAGCCGAGGTCGGGCTTGTCGTAGCCCATGCCGAGCGCGCTCGTCGCGACGACGCACTTCAGGTCGTTGGCGAGCAGCCGATCCTCGACGCCGATCCGCCGCTCGGTCTGGCTGTCGCCGGTGTAGGCCTCGGCGGCGATCCCGCGACCCGTGAGCCAGGCGGCGACCTGCTCGGCGTCGCGCTTGGTCAGCGTGTAGACGATCCCCGATCCCGGCAGCGACGCGAGGTGCGTCGCCAGCCAGGCGAGCCGGTCCGCCTGGCCGGGCAGCTCGACGACCTCCAGGCGCAGGCTCGAGCGGCCGAGCGGGCCGCGATAGGCGACGAGCTGCGCGTCGGCGTGGCCGGTGCGCAGCTGCTCCTCGACGTCGGCGACGACGCGGTCGTTGGCCGTGGCGGTCGTGCACAGCACGCCGACGCCCTGCGGCAGGCGCTCGAGCATGTCGGCGATGCGGCGGTAGTCGGGGCGGAAGTCGTGTCCCCAGTCCGAGATGCAGTGCGCCTCGTCGACGACGAGCAGGCCGACGCGGGCCGCGAACGCCGGCAGCATGCCCGCGCGGAACTGCGGGTTGTTCAGCCGCTCGGGGCTGATCAGCAGCAGGTCGACCGCGTCGGCGTCCAGCAGCGCGGAGATCTCCTGCCACGCGTCGCGGTTGGTCGAGTTGACGGTGTGCGCGCGGATCCCGAGCCGCTGCGCCGCGGCGATCTGGTTGCGCATCAGCGCGAGCAGCGGCGAGACGATCAGCGTCGGCCCCGCACCTTCGGATCGCAGCAGCGCCGTCGCGATGAAGTACACCGCCGACTTGCCCCAGCCCGTGCGCTGCACGCACAGCACGCGCGCCCCGTCCTGCACGAGATCGCGGATCGCCTCGAGCTGGTGCTCGCGAAAGCGCGCGTCGGGGCCGGCGAGGTCGTGCAGCAGCGTCGTGGCGCGCGTCTCGAGATCGGTCGTCACGGGCATCTACTCACCATAGGCCGCAGCGCGCGGTTCTCTCCCCCCTCGGGCGGCGAGATCGCGCCCGGTCCGTCAGACGTAGCCGCGCGCCAGATCGCGCTCGTGACGCTGCGTGCGGTCGCGCCGCGGGAGCAGGAGCGGCGTCGTCAGCATCAGCGCGCCGGCGATCGCGATCGCCGCGCGGGGGCTCGTGAGATGCGCGAGCAGGCCCCAGAGCGCGGTCATCGCCGCGATCGTGGCGCTGCTCGAGACCGACCACGCGGACAGGGTGCGGGCGACGCGGTCGTCGGCGGTCTGCTCGAGGCGGTAGGTGGCGTACACCGGGTTGAACACGCCGATGCTGGCGATCAGCCCGAGCTCGACGACCATCACCAGCACGAGGCCGCCGACGCCGGGTCCGATGAAGGCCAGCCCGATCGACCAGCACGCGCGCAGCGTCCCGGCGGCGCGCATGACCCGGTGCCGGCCGAAGCGCACGACGAGCCGGCGCGCCATGCGCGAGCCGACGAGGCCGCCGACGCAGGGCACGGCGAACGCGAGGCCGTACTGCCACGGCGGGAAGCCGAGGCGCCCGAGCATGAGGACGGCGAGCAGCGGCGCGGTCGCCATGATCAGGCCGTTGACGAGGATCGTGTTGAGAAACAGCGGGCGCAGCGTGGGATGACCCAGGATGTGGCGCCAGCCGTCGAGCAGGTCGCCGGCGCGCAGCCGCGGCGCCCCGCTTCGCGCCGGCGGCGGCTCGCGCCCGCCGATCGCGCGGATGCCCGCGGCCGACAGCAGGAAGCTGGCCGCGTTTGCCAGGACGGTCGTGACCGGGCCGAGCAGCCCGATCGCGGCTCCGCCGAGCGGCGGGCCGAGCATCGTGGCGCTCCACATCGTGGACTCCAGGCGCCCGTTCGCCGCGAGCAGGTCCTCCGGTGCCACGATCGCCTTCAGGCATGCGCCGCTCGCCGCCTTGAAGGCGATGTCGGCCGCGCCGGTGACGATCGAGACGACCAGCAGCTGGACGAAGCTCAGCCAGCCCAGCGCGTACGCGGCGGGAACGGTCAGCAACGCCGCGCAGCGGGTCAGGTCCATCGCGATCATCACCGGCCGCTTGCGGCGAAACTCGACCCACGGGCCGAACGGCACGGCCGCCGCCGCTCCGACCGCCAGTCCCGCGGCCGCCAGCAGCGACACCGCGGCCGCGCTCGCGTGCAGCACGATGATCGCGATCAGGGGGAACGCGTCGAACGCGACGAACGTGCCGAACGTGCTGGCCGCGTACGCCGCCCACAGCCACCCGAACTCGCGCCCGACGGGCCGCCTCGCCGCCATCCCCTGCCCGCCCTCCGGTGCTGCGCTAGCCGCCGAGCACCTCGACCGCGATCGCCGCGACCTCGGTGGGGGTGTGGCCGACGCGCACCCCGACGGCCTCGAGCGCCTCGACCTTCGCCCGGCCGCCGCCGCTGGAGCCGCTGACGATCGCGCCCGCGTGGCCCATCGTCCTGCCGGGCGGCGCCGTCAGGCCGGCGATGTAGCCGACCACGGGCTTGGTCACGTGCGCGGCGATGTACGCGGCGGCCTCCTCCTCCGCCGAGCCGCCGATCTCGCCGCTCATGACGATCAGCTCGGTCTGCGGGTCGGCCTCGAACAGCGCGATCACGTCGACGAAGCTCGACCCCGGGACCGGGTCGCCGCCGATGCCGACGATCGTCGAGTTGCCGAAGCCGCGCTGGGCCAGCTCGTTGCCGATCTGGTAGGTCAGCGTGCCCGAGCGCGACACGACGCCGACGTTGCCCCGCTTGAAGAACTGCGCCGGGATGATCCCGACGTTCGCCTCGCCGGGCGACAGCACGCCGGGGCAGTTGGGCCCGATCAGCCGCACGCCGGGGTTCAGTCGCAGCGTGTTGTAGACGAGCAGCTCGTCGTGCGCGGGGATGCCCTCGGTGATCGCGATGATCGTCGCGATCCCGGCGTCCTCGGCCTCGAGGATCGAGTCGGCCGCGAAGCGCGCGGGGACGAAGACCATCGCGGTGTTCGCGCCGGTCGCGGCGACCGCCTCGCGGAACGTGTCGAAGACGGGGATCCCGTCGACGTCCCGGCCGCCCTTGCCCGGCGTCACGCCGGAGACGACCTGCGTCCCGTACGCGCGGTTGTTGCGCGTGTGGAAGGAGCCCTCGCGGCCGGTGATCCCGGACACGCACAGGCGCGTGTCGTCGCCGACGACGATGCTCACGACGCGGGTCCCGCGACGATGTCCCGCGCGAGCTCGACGACGCGCGCCGCGGCGCCGTCCATCGTCGTCTCGGGATAGACGCCCGGCAGCGCGGCGTCCGCCAGCAGCTTGCGCGCCTCGACGTCGTTCGTGCCGTCCAGCCGGACGACGAACGGCACCGTCGGCGACAGGATCCGCACCGCCTCGATGAGCCCGCGCGCGACCTCGTCGCAGCGCGTGATCCCACCGAAGACGTTGAACAGCACGGCCCGCACCTTCGCGTCGGAGAGGATGACCTCGCAGGCCGCGACGATCGAGTCGGCCTTCGCGCCGCCGCCCGCGTCGAGGAAGTTCGCGGGCGCGCCGCCCGCCTGCGCGACGACGTCCAGCGTGCTCATCACGAGGCCCGCGCCGTTGCCGAAGATCCCGATGTCGCCGTCCAGCTTGACGTAGGTCAGCCCGCGCTCGGCGGCCATCGACTCCTGCGGGTCGGCGTCGGACGGATCGGTCAGCCCGGCGTTGAGCGGGTGGCGAAACAGCGCGTTCTCGTCGAGCGTGACCTTCGCGTCGAGCACGACGACCTCGCGGGCGGGCGTGATGACGACGGGGTTGACCTCGACGAGCAGCGCCTCCTCGCCGGCGTATGCCGCGTACATGAGCCCGAGCAGCTCCGCGACCGCTACGACGACGTCGGCGGCGACGCCGGCCTCGAACGCCAGGCGCCGGCCGTGAAACGGCTTGAAGCCGACGAGCGGGTCGACGTGCAGCGTCGCGATCGCCTCGGGCGACTCGGCGGCGACCGCCTCGATGTCCATCCCGCCGTGCGTCGACAGCATCACGAGCGTGCGCTTCGCGGAGCGGTCGAAGACGACCGCCGCGTAGTACTCGTCCGCGATCTCGGTCGCGCGCTGGACCCAGATCTCGTGGACCGTGAAGCCGCGGATGTCCATGCCGAGGATGTCGGTCGCGTAGCCGCGCGCCTCCTCGACGTTCGCCGCGATCTTGATCCCGCCGGCCTTGCCGCGCCCGCCGATCTTCACCTGCGCCTTGATCGCGCACGGGTAGCCGACCTCCTCGGCGGCGGCGACCGCGGTCTCGACGTCGCGGGCGGCCCGGCCCGGCGACTGCGGCACGCCGTAGCGCGCGAAGAGCTCCTTGCCCTGGTACTCGAGTAGGTCCATCGAGGAGCACGACGATAGTCCACGCGCAGGCGCCTGGGCGGCTCGCGCGCGAGACACGACGCCACGCTCGCCCGGCGCGCGCCCGCGTTGTGGCCGCGACGGCGGGCGAACTCCTATCATGGCGCCCCAATGGCGCTACCGAAGCAGATCAACCTCGTCACGTTCGACGTCTACGGGACGCTGATCGACTGGGAGCAGGGCATCGTCGACGCGTTCGCCACGGAAGCCGCTCGCGACGGCTTCACGATCGACCGCGAGGAGCTGATCCGCAACTTCCACGAGATCGAGCGCGAGATCGAGGGCGGCTCCTACGAGCTCTACGCCGAGGTGCTGCGCCGCACCGCCGTCGAGATCTCCAAGCGCGTGGACTGGCCGCTGGAGCCCTCGCGCTCCGGCTTCCTGCCCGACAGCGTGCAGCGCTGGCCGGCGTTCAAGGAGACCAACACGCAGCTCAACAAGGTCGTCAAGAAGTTCCAGACCGGCCTGATCTCGAACATCGACGACAAGCTGCTCGGGCAGACGCGGCGCCACATCCCGCACGACTTCGACCTCGTCGTGACCGCCCAGCAGGTGCGCTCCTACAAGCCGGACATGGCGCACTTCACCGAGTGCGCGCGGCGGATGGGCACGAAGAAGGGCTGGGTGCACGTCTCGGCCAGCTACTACCACGACGTCGCCCCCGCGATGGCCAACAAGATCCCCGTGATCTGGGTCAATCGCCACAAGGAGACGCTCGAGCCGGGCGCCAAGAAGCCGACCGCAGAGGTCAAGAACCTCCTCGAAGCGGTCAAGCTGCTCGGACTCTGAGCCGCGGCTCAGCGCGATGCGCGCCGTCGGACTGCACCGCGACGTGCTCGTGGTGACGAGCCGCGTCTGGCAGACGACGTGCACGATCGTGCGCCGCGATGCGGAGTGCTTCGTGATCGACTCGCCGATGCTGCCCGACGAGCTCGAGATGCTGCCGGCGGTGCTCGAGCACGCGGGCTTCGGCTTCACCGGCCTGCTCGCGACGCATGCCGACTGGGACCACCTGCTCGGCCGGATGGCGTTTCCGAGCGCGGCGCTCGGCGTCGCCGAGACGACCGCCGCCCGCCTCGCCGCCGAGCCCGGCGCCGCGGCACGCGAGCTGCGCGCCTTCGACGACGAGTGGTACGTCACCCGGCGAGCGCCGCTGTCGCTGGGGCAGGTGCAGGCGCTGCCCGTTCCCGGCCACTGCGCGATCGGCGACGCGGAGCTCGAGCTGCACCCGACCGAGGGACACACGGAGGACGGGATGGCCGTCTGGATGCCGTGGGCGAAGACGCTCGTCTGCGGCGACTACCTGTCGCCGATCGAGATCCCGTGGCTGTCGCGGACCGGCTCGCGCAGCGCGTACCTCGCGACGCTGGATCGCCTGGCGCCGCTCGTCGCGGACGCCGACCACGTCGTGCCGGGCCACGGCGAGGTGCTCGACGGGGTCCGCGCGGCGGCGATCCTGCGCGAGGACGTCGCCTATCTCGAGGCGCTGCCCGGCGCGCCGCTGCCGATCGCGCGGCGCTCGGCGTCGCAGCGCAAGATCCACGAGGCGAACGTGGCGCGCGTCGCGGAGAGCGCCTGAACCCCCGCGTTTGCGCGGCGTCTTCACATCCTCTTATGCGCGTCTTACGCAACGACACGGTCTACTTAAGGACCATTGACGTCATCGCCCTACCGTT
Organism: Solirubrobacteraceae bacterium; assembly: GCA_036271815.1. GTDB lineage: Bacteria > Actinomycetota > Thermoleophilia > Solirubrobacterales > Solirubrobacteraceae > CADCVQ01. Next base: position 9,743 of record DATAZX010000083.1, on the reverse strand, counting down.
CAACACATGACAGGTGACCCTTCGCCCGCAGACCGGCCCGGTGCCGGGCGGCTGTGGACGGACCCTCGCGAGGCGGAGGAGCACGCGGCCTGGCTCGAGCCCAAGCGGCCGATCGTCCCGTCGCCGAGCTCGCCGCAGCCGCCGACGTCCGACGACGGCGCCGCGCGGCGGGCGGCGCTGCGCCGCCAGCGCCTGGTCGCGGTGCTCATCGGCACCGCGATCGCGGCGCTGCTCGTGGCCGCCGGCGTGCTCGGCGCGAAGCTCTTCGGCGGCAGCGACTCCGCCAACCGCCAGCCCGCCGCGCTGCCCGTCGTGAAGGGCGCCGCGCCGGCCGACGCGCGCAGCCGCTCGATCCGGGCGATCTACGCGAGCGCGCAGGACAGCGTGCTCCCGATCCGCGTCCACGGCCTCAACGAGGACGCGAGCGGCACCGGCTTCGTCGTCGACAAGGGCGGCGTCATCGTCACGAACGCCCACGTCGTCAAGGACGCCGAGCGCGTGCAGGTCCGCCTCACGAACAACGGCGCGTACATCGACGCGAAGGTCGTCGGCACGGACATCTCGTCCGATCTCGCCGTGCTGCACGTCGACTCACCGGCCGCCGACAAGCTGCGGCCGCTGCCGCTCGCCGATTCCGACAACGTCCGCGTCGGCGACCAGACGCTCGCGATCGGCTACCCGCTCGGCCTGAACCGCAGCGCGTCGGCGTCGGCCGGGATCGTCTCGGGCCTCGGGCGCTCGCTGGACGCGGCGAACAACTTCTCGATCGACAAGGTCATCCAGACCGACGCCTCGATCAACCCCGGCAACTCCGGCGGGCCGCTGCTGGACTCGGCCGGTCGCGTGATCGGCGTCGACGCCGCGATCCTGACCGCGCAGGCCGGCGGGGGCAGCGTCGGCATCGGCTTCGCGATCCCGTCCAACACGCTGCGCGAGGTCGTCCCGCGCCTGGAGCAGGGCAAGCAGATCGCCTACGCGTACCTCGGCGTCGAGACCCGCGAGGACCCCAACGGCACCGGCGCGTACGTGGGCAAGGTCGTCGCCGGCGGCCCGGCCGCGGCCGCCGGCCTGCGGGCCGGCGACACGATCGTCGGCGTCGGCGGGCAGCGCGTCACCGTGCCCGACGACGTCAGCAGCGCGGTCGAGGGCCATGAGCCGGGCGATCGCGTCGGCGTGCGGGTCGAGCGCGGCGGGACGCGCAAGACGCTGAGCGTCACGCTCGGGACACGCCCGCAGACCGCCCCCGGCGCCACGCCGGCGACCCCCTGAGCCCGGCATGACGTTCGCACAACCGGCCTACCTCGTCGGGCTCGCGCTCGTGCCGCTCGCCATCGCCGCCTACGTGCGTCACGAGCACATCCGCCGCCTCGCGGTCGACGCGTTCGCGTCGCCCGCCCTGCTGGCGTCGGTCGCGCCGAGCCGGCCCGGTGCAGCGCGCGTCGATCATGCTGACGACCGACTACTCCGGCTCGATGCAGGCGACCGACGTCGCGCCGACGCGCCTCGCCGCGGCGCGCGCGGCCGCGCTGCGCTTCCTGAAGGAGGTGCCCGCCAGCGTCCGCGTCGGGCTCGTCTCCTTCAACCAGACGCCGCGCCTCGTCGTCAGCCCGACGACCGACCGCAGCTACGTCCGCAGCGCGCTCGACGCGCTGAAGCCCAGCGGCGGCACCGCGACCGGCGAGGCGCTCGCGGTCTCGCTGACGGCGCTCGGGTCGGAGACCGACAGCACCGGCGCGCGCGTCCCGGGGGCGATCGTCCTGCTGTCCGACGGCAAGTCCGTCCGCGGACGCAGCCCGACCGTGATCGCGGCGAACGCCAAGAAGCTGAAGATCCCGATCTACACCGTCGCGCTCGGCACGCCGACCGGGACGATCATCGCGCCCGGACGCAACGGCGTGATGGAGACCAAGCCCGTCCCCCCCGACCCGAGCGAGATGCAGGCCGTCGCGAAGATCTCCGGCGGGCGCGCGTTCAGCGCCGACAACCTCGAGGACCTCAGCAGCGTCTACAAGCTGCTCGGCTCGAAGATCGGCTACCGCAAGCAGCCCCGCGAGCTGACGGCGGCCTTCAGCGGCGGGGGGATGGTCCTGATGGTCGCCGGCGCGCTGATGTCCCTGCTCTGGTTTCGCCGGCTTGTCTGACTCGATGCGAAAGGAAACGACCCGATGAGCACGATGCACCCGCACCCGCCCGACGCCGGCGACGACGGCGAACGCGCGCCGCGCGAGGCCCTCGAGGAGGCGCTGTACGAGATCAAGCGCGTGATCGTCGGCCAGGACGCGATGCTCGAGCGCCTGCTCGTCGCGCTGCTCGCGGGCGGCCACGTGCTGCTCGAGGGCGTGCCCGGGCTGGCGAAGACGCTGACCGTCCGCACGCTGGCCAACGTCATGGGGGGCACGTTCCGGCGCATCCAGTTCACGCCGGACCTCGTGCCCGCCGACCTCGTCGGCACGCGCATCTACCGCCCCGACCACGGCCGCTTCGACGTCGAGCTCGGCCCGGTCTTCGGCAACTTCCTGCTCGCCGACGAGATCAACCGCGCGCCGGCCAAGGTGCAGTCGGCGCTGCTCGAGGTCATGCAGGAGCACCAGGTCACGATCGGCACGGAGAGCTTCGCCGTGCCGGACCCGTTCCTCGTGCTCGCGACGCAGAACCCGATCGAGTCCGAGGGCACGTACCCGCTGCCCGAGGCGCAGATCGACCGCTTCCTCTTCAAGGTGCTCGTCGACTACCCGACGCTCGGCGAGGAGGCCTCGATCGTCGGCCGTTCGCTGCGCCCGTCGGAGGACGTCCAGGTGCGCCTGTCGATGGCCGAGCTCGTGCGCTTCCAGCGGGCGGTCGAGGAGATCTTCGTCGACCGCGAGGTCGTCGCCTACGCCGTCCAGCTCGTCGACGGCACGCGCAACCCGGAGCGCTACGGGCTCGGCGAGCTGAAGTCCCAGATCCAGTACGGCGCGAGCCCACGCGGCGCGATCGGCATGGTCCAGGCGGCGCGTGCGCTCGCGCTGCTGCGCGGTCGCCGGCACGTGCTCGCCGACGACGTCCGCGACCTCGCGCCCGACGTCCTGCGCCACCGCATCGTGCTGTCCTACGACGCGCTGTCGGACGGCGTCACGACCGACGACATCCTCGCTCGCATCCTCGGCACGCTCACCTCCGGGCACGCCGCGCCGCTGCCCACGGAGCACCAGGCCGCGTAGGCGGCACGCCGGATGCCCGCATCGCCACACGCATCGCTGCGCGTGCCTCCGGCGCGCCAGGGGCCGGGGCCGATCCCCGCCCCGCTCGTCGACGCGCTCGCGCTGTCGCTCGCGCGGCGCGGCGCGGGGGTGCTGCCGGGAGACCGGCTCGCCCCGGGCGTCGGCAGCGGCACGGAGCTCGCGCAGCTGCGGCCCTACCAGGTCGGCGACGACGTGCGCCAGCTCGACCCGGCCGCGAGTGCGCGCACGGGGATCGCCCACGTGCGCCTGCAGGTGCCCGAGCGGATCCTCACGACGTGGCTCGTGCTCGACGTCTCGGCGTCGATGGCGTTCGGCACGGCCGACCGGCTGAAGTCCGACGTCGCCGAGGGGGTCGCCCACGTGGTCGCCCGCGCCGCGACGCGCCACGGCGGCCGGCTCGCGGTCTCGACGGTCGGCGGCGCCGAGCGGTCGCTGCCGCCACGCGGCGGCCCGCACGCGAAGCTCGGCCTGCGCCGGCTGCTGGAGGAGGGCGTGGCGGTCGACGGCGCGCCCGATCGCGGCCTCGCTCCGATCCTGCATCGCGTCGGGCGCGTCGCCCGCCAGCCGGGCCTCGTCGTCGTGATCTCGGACTTTCGCGAGGATCTCGCCTGGCAGCGCCCGATGCGCGCGCTCGCGGGGCGCCACAAGGTGCTCGCCGTCGAGATCCGCGACCCGCGCGAGGAGCGCCTCGAGCCCGTCGGCCGGCTGTCGCTCGTCGACCCGGAGACGGGCCGGCTGCTCGAGGTCGACACGTCGCGGCGCGCGCTGCGCGAGCGCTTCGCGGCGGCCGCCGCCGACGAGCGCCGCGGCGTCGCGGACGGGTTGCGCCGCGCCGGCGCCGATCACGTCGTGCTCTCGACGCAGGGCGACTGGCTGCGCGCGCTCGGGCGAGCGCTGCGATGAGCTTCATCTCGCCGCTCGCGCTGCTGTGCCTCGCCGTGGTGCCGCTGGCGCTGCTCGCGCACGTGGCCGCGCAGCGCCGCCGCCGGCGCTACCCCGTGCGCTACACGGCGATCTCGACGCTGGCCGCGATCGCGGGCGAGGAGCCGGCGTGGCGGCGCCACCTCCCGTTCGGCCTGTTCCTGCTCGCGCTCACGATGCTCGCGCTCTCGCTCGCGCGCCCGCAGCACACGGTCGGGGTGCCGATCGAGCGCGCGTCGGTGGTGCTCGTCACCGACGTCTCCAAGTCGATGTCGGCGACCGACGTCAGCCCGTCGCGCCTGCAGGCCGCGCGCGCGGCGGCGCAGACCTTCCTCGACAAGGTGCCGAGCAAGCTGCGCGTCGGGCTCGTGTCGTTCTCCGATGCCGCGCAGACGCTGCAGGCGCCGACGACGGACCACGGCCTCGTCTCGGCGGCGCTCAAGCAGCTGCAGCCGATCGCCGGCACGTCGACGGGCGCGGGCCTCGCGACCGCGATGGACGACCTCAAGCTCGGTCTCGACAACTCGGTGCGCCGACCGCCGTCGGCGATCATCCTGCTGTCCGACGGCTCGGCGACCGACGGCACGGCCGCGTACGAGGTCGCGACCGAGGCGCGCCGCCAGCACGTCCCGATCTACACCGTCGCGCTCGGCACGCCGACCGGGACGATCACGCTGACCGGACCCGACGGGATCCCGCAGACGCTGCCGGTGCCGCCGGACCCGGAGGCGCTCGGGCGGATCGCGTCGCTGTCGGGCGGCACGTCCTTCAAGGCGCAGGACTCCGACCAGCTCGGCGGCATCTACGAGAAGCTCGGCTCGCAGATCGGCACGAAGCCCGAGCAGCGCCAGATCACGGTCGTCTTCGCCGGCGCCGGGCTGCTGCTGCTCGCGGGGGCGATGCTCGCCGCGCTCGGGATCAACGGGCGCCTGCCCTGACCTGAGCCCCGAAGGTCCGCGAAGTGTGCGCGATCCGACCGTCGCGCGGGCATCGACCTGCTTTGCTGTCTTTCGTGACGCGGATACCCTCGACACGGACGTCGTCGTGACCGCGCCGAAGCTCTTTCGCCGCGGGGCCGCGGGCGCGCCGTCGCCGGCCGGCACGGAGTTCGCGTCGTCGCTGTTCGACTACGCGAGCCCCGGCGCTGCGAGCCGCGAGCGCGCGCTGACGTTCCTCGGCGACCGCGACGAGCACGAGTGGGAGGTGATGCTCGCCTTCACGGAGCTGCGCCGCTTCTGGGCCGGCGAGGTCATCGTGCGGCGCGGTGACGGCGAGCGCGCGCTGTACCTGCTCACCGCGGGCTCGCTGGAGGTGCGCGCCAACGACCGCGACGAGGCCTTCAAGACGATCGACGCGCCGTCGGTCGTGGGCGAGATCGCGTTCCTCGACGGCGGCTCGCGCACGGCGGACCTCGTCGCCGCGACCGCGGGCGAGGTGCGCCGCATGAGCCTCGAGCGCTTCGAGGCGCTGTCGGCTCGCCACCCCGAGCTCGGCCGCGCGGTGCTCTTCGACCTCGGCCGCATCGCGGCGACGCGGCTGCGCTGGATGATGGACGCGGCCGCCCGGGGCGAGTGATGCCCCCCGAGGCGAGCGCGTTTCCGAACTACACGCAGATCGCCCCGGTCGTCCCGCACGCGGCGTGGCGCGTGCTGCGCAGGCTGTCGGTCCCGCTGCTCGTCGCGATCGCCGTCCTGCTCGTCGCCGATCCGAAGGACGGGCTGAAGCTGTGGTGGGGCCTGCTGATCCCGCTGCTGCCGCTGCTGTGGCTCGTCGCGCCCGGGATCTGGCGCAACGTCTGCCCGCTCGCGACGGCGAACCAGATCCCGCGCACCGCCGGCTTCTCGCGCGCCGCGAAGCCGCCGCGCTGGTTTCGGCGGGTCGCGCCCATGCTCGGGATGGGGACGTTCGTCCTCGCCGTGGCGTCGCGGCCGGTGCTGTTCAACGCGTCGGGACCCGCGACGGCCGCGCTGATCGTGGCCGCGCTGCTCGGCGCGTTCGCCGGCGGCGTCCTGCTGAAGGGCAAGAGCGGCTGGTGCTCGTCGATCTGCCCGATGCTCCCCGTCCAGCGGATGTACGGGCAGGCGCCGTTCGTGCTCGAGCGCAACGACCACTGTCGGCCGTGCGTCGGCTGCACCGCCAACTGCTACGACTTCAACCCGCGCGCGGCCTACCTCGCCGACCTGCACGAGGCCGACCCGCACGACACGAGCACGCGCAAGATCTTCGTCGGCGCGTTCCCGGCGCTCGTGGTCGCGTACTTCACCCTCGCGCCGCCGAGCGCGGTCGGCGTGCTCACGCACTACGGCCAGGTCGCGCTCGCGATCGGTGCCGGGATCGGGTCGTTCTTCGTGCTCGAGGCGGTCCTGCGCGTGAGCGCCGCGCGGCTCGCCGCGGTCTACGCCGCCGCCGCGATCACGCTCTTCTACTGGTACGGGTCGAAGGTCGTGGCGACGACGCTGCTCGGCTCCCCGGCCGGGTGGCTCGTGTGGCCGCTGCGCACCGTCGTCGCCGGGCTGGCGATCGCCTGGCTGCTGCGCGCGTGGCGTCAGGAGCAGCGCTTCGCGGCGGCGTCCGCGCCCGCGCCGAGCGCGGACGCGGTCTCGGTCACGCTGAGCGCCGCGGCGCAGGCGGCGGCCGCGCCCGCGGGCGGCGTCGAGGTGACCTTCGAGCACGACGGGGCGCGGATCGTCGCGAGCCCCGCCGCGAGCCTGCTGGAGGTCGCCGAGGGCGGCGAGCAGGCGATCGAGGCGGGCTGCCGGATGGGCGTCTGCGGCGCCGACCCGGTCGCGATCCTCGCGGGCGCCGAGCACCTCTCGGCGCAGACCGCCGACGAGCGCGCGACGCTCGAGCGCCTCGGCCTGGACCCCTCGCGCAACCGCCTCGCCTGCTGCGCGCGCGTGTCGGGGCCGGTGACGATCTCGCTGAGGCCCGACCGCGAGGCCGTGGCGGCCGGCACCGCGATGGCGTTCGCGTTCGATCCGGCGGTGCGGCGCGTCGTCGTGCTCGGCAACGGCGTCGCCGGCGTCACGGCGGCCGACCACGTGCGCCGCCGCCACCCCGACTGCGAGATCAGCGTCGTCGCGTCGGAGGCGCATCCGCTCTACAACCGGATGGGCATCTCGCGGCTGATCTACGGGCGCTCGGCGATGATGGGCCTGCACCTGCTGCCCGACGCGTGGTACGAGGACAACCGCATCACGTGCTGGCTGAACACGACCGCGACGGCGATCGACCGCGACGCGCGCGAGGTGCGGCTCGGGTCCGGCGAGCGGCTGCCCTACGACCGGCTGATCCTCGCGACGGGCTCGAAGGCGTTCGTCCCGTCGCTGCCCGGGTGGGGCACGCCGGGCACGTTCGTGCTGCGCGCCGCCGACGACGCGCTACGGATCCGCTCGTTCGTCCAGCGCACGGGCGCGCGCCGCGCGGCGGTCGCCGGGGGCGGGCTGCTCGGCCTCGAGGCGGCGTACGCGCTGCACAAGCTCGGCCTGAAGGTGACGGTGCTCGAGCGCGGCCCGTGGCTGCTGCGCCGCCAGCTCGACGCGCGCGCGGCGGAGCTGCTGCGCACGTACCTCGGCAACCTCGGGCTGGAGGTCGAGCTCGAGGCGGAGTGCGCCGCGCTCGAGGGCGACGACCTGCTGGCGCGGATCGTGCTGCGCGACGGGCGCGAGCTGCCCGCCGACATCCTGCTGATGGCCGCGGGCGTCGTGTCGGCGACCGGCCTCGCGGTCGCCGCGGGGATCGACGCGCGGCGCGGCATCACGGTCGACCCGCAGATGCGCACGAGCGATCCGAGCATCCTCGCGGCGGGGGACGTCGTCGAGTGGGAGGGCGGCGTGCTCGGCCTGTGGCCGGTCGCGGTCGCTCAGGCCGAGGTCGCCGCGGAGAACGCGGTCGGTGGCGCGGCCGCCTACGTCGCGCCCGTGCCGGTGACGATGCTGAAGGTCGTCGGCGTCGAGCTCGTGTCGGTCGGTCGCATCGCGGCCGATGCGGCGGCCGGCGAGCGCGAGGAGATCGTCGAGGACGCCGAGGCGCTGCGCTACCGCAAGCTCGTCGTCGACGCCGACGATCGCTGCCTCGGCGCGATCCTGCTCGGCTACCCGGAGGACTCGGCGGCGGTGACGGCCGCGGTCAAGGCGCACGCGCCGCTGACGGAGGCGCTGGGGTCCGTGGCCGCGCCGGCCTGATCGGGCCGGCGGGCTCGGCTCTGGCGCCGCGTCTGTCAGCGGGCGTCGCGGGGGTCCGATCACGCCCGGCGGGCGTCGCGGCTCCCCCTCGCTGCGACCTGCCGGCCGGCTCAGGCGAGCGGGCGACCGAGCAGCAGGTCGCGACCCGGCCCGCCCTTCGCTCGCGGCGAGAAGCCATGGCGCTCGTAGAGCGCGAGCGCGGCGGCGTTCTCCTCGTTCGTGTCGAGCTCGATGCGCTTGCAGCCGCGCGCGGTCGCGCGCGCCACGGCGAGCTCGAGCAGCGCCTCGCCGACGCCGCCGCGGCGCGCGTCCGCGCGCACGAACAGGTCCTCGAGCCAGGCGTCCGGCGCGGCCTTCCAGACGCTGAGGCGAAAGCGCAGCTGGAGCACGCCGGCGGGCGGCGAGTCGTCGTCGCGCGCGGCGAGCAGGAACTCGGCGTCGGCGTCGTCGAAGAGCCGCTGCACCGACGCGAGGAACGCGTTCGCCGACGGCCAGTCGTGTCCCAGGTGGTCGCGGAACGCGACGAGCAGCGCGGCCACCGTCTCGGCCTCTCCCGGCTGCGCGAGCCAGGCGCGAGCGCTCACTGCGCGGCGTCCCGGATGACCGCGAGCACGTCGCCGCTGCGCACCGAGTCGCCCTCGGCGACCGGCAGCTCGGCGATCACGCCGCCCTTGTGCGCGGCGATCTCGTTCTCCATCTTCATCGCCTCGATGATCGCGATCACCTCGCCCTCGGCGACCTCCTGCCCCTCGTGGACGTGCAGCTTCCAGACGTTGCCCTGCATCGGCGACGCCAGCGTGTCGCTGCCGCGCGCGGCGCGCTGGCGCTTGGTCGGGGCCGTGCGTGCGGGCTTGGCCGCGCCCGCGGGCGCCGCGCCGTCCGATCCGGCCGCGGCGCCGTCTCCGAACGGCGGCCCGATGACGCGCACGTCGAAGCGGCGACCGGAGACCTCGACCGTGTAGTCGCGCTCGACGGACTGTGCCGCCAAGCCGTCGCCGTCCGCCTCGGCGCCGGGCTTCGGGGCGGGCGCTTCGAAGGCGAGCGTCTTCAGCCACGCGCGATCCTCGAGCAGGTCGCGGCACGTCTCGCCGCGCGCCCACTGCTCGGTGGCGAGCAGCGCGCGGTGAAACGGGATCAGCGTCTTCAGGCCCGCGATCTCGTACTCGGCCAGCGCCCGCAGCATGCGCGCCGTCGCCTGCTCGCGGTCGGCGTCCCAGACGATCAGCTTGGCGACCATCGGGTCGTACATCGGCGAGACGACGCTGCCCGCGCGCACGCCGGAGTCGACGCGCACGCCGGGCCCCGACGGCTCGACGTAGGCGCCGATCGCGCCGGGCGCCGGAGCGAACCGCTTCGACGCGTCCTCGGCGTTGATGCGGCACTCGATCGCGTGCCCGCGCAGGACGACGTCCTCCTG
>DATAZX010000082.1:0-5650 GCA_036271815.1 Solirubrobacteraceae bacterium | reverse complement strand
ACTGCACGTGCGCCTGGGCAGGCCCCCCTCGGATGGGACGCAATGCGCGGGCAATCGCGCTCGCCGACGGCCGAGAGCACTGCGAACGCGCGGCGAAGCCCGCGTAGGCGATGAAAGTCACCAAGGGTTTGGCCAGGAGCGCGCCGGGGTGTGCCGGACTCGGCCGCTTCCCTAGCATGGGGCAAGCGGGTACGAACCACCGCGTTGCGCTCGCCGCTCCCATCGTCCCGCCGAGCCCACCCTTCCTCCATCTCGACTGAAATCGAATGCCAGACACACCGATCGCCGAGGCCTCGACAGTGCCGCCTGCGCCGCCGGTGCTGCGCCAGGCGCCCAGGTGGGCCGCGCCCATCTTTTGCGGGCTGGCGCTCGCGCTCGTCCCGTGGACGTTGTGGCTGGCGATATCCCTCCCGACGCGCCACCTCACCAATCACTACGACGCCGCCTGGTCCGGATTCGATGTCGCGCTCGCGGCATCGCTCCTGGCGACGGGGCTCGGCATCTTTCGCCAGGCGACGTGGACGCAGGGTGTGGCGTCGTCGGCTGCGGCGCTCCTCGTCTGTGATGCGTGGTTCGACGTCACCATGTCCGCCTCTGGACGTGAGCAGCTCATCGCAATCGCGACGGCTGCCCTGGTCGAGCTGCCGCTGGCGATCGCCTGCGTGTTCGTCGCCCGGGAGTCCGAGCAGATGGCCCGGCGAGCCCGCGGCTATGTCACCCGTCTCCGGAGCCTGCACCTGCGCCGGAGGAAGACCGCGTCAGGCGGCACGTCCGCCAAGGACGACGGCGCCGCTCAGGTGCAGGGCAACTCCGAGGAGCAATCCGACGGCTTGACCGAAGCGCGGCAACGCCAGCCCGACAACTCGTGACTGCGCGATCTCCCTGTCACATGACGAGGCCATGCTCGGGCTCTTGCCGACGAGGGCTCTCCGCGAGCGCGGCCTAGACTCAGCGCGTGGCGGCGCTCCACGATGCCGGGACGGGCGCGACGGTCGTGTTCTACGCGAGCCTCGGGGCCTTCGTCCTGCTCGAGCAGCGAACGCGGATCCGGAGCGTGCGGAACCGCGACGGGGCGCGCTCGGACCGCGGCAGCATCCTGGTCGTCATCGCGGCGGTCACGATCGGCATCGTCGGCGCGTTCCTGGTCGCCGACGACGTCCGGGGAGCGGCGATCGGCAGCGGACGCTGGGGCTTCTTCGCCGTCGGCATCGGCCTGATGTGGGCCGGCATCGTCATCCGCCAGTGGTCGATCGCAGCGCTCGGCCGGTTCTTCACCATCGACGTCCGGGTGCAACCCGGCCAGCCGGTGGTCGACGGTGGGCCGTACCGCTGGGTCCGGCACCCGTCCTACAGCGGGATGATCCTCACGCTCAGCGGATTGGGACTGGCCCTCGGCAACTGGCTCTCGCTCGCACTGCTCGCCGTCGTCCCGACCGTGGGCCTGATCATCCGCATCCGCGTCGAGGAGCGGGCCCTCCTCGACGCGCTCGGCGAGCCGTACGAGCGGTTCGCGGCGAGTCGCAAGCGCCTCGTTCCCGGCCTCTGGTGAACGCCCGCGGCACGGGCGTGGCCGTGAGCGAGGCCTTCAGGAATTCGCGTTCGGCGCAGGTCCGCCAACCTCGACGTTCAGCTCACCCGGAGCCACCAACGCCCTGCAAATTCCCCGAAGCCCTCTAACGGACTCGAACCGTTGACCCCCTCCTTACCATGGAGGTGCTCTACCAACTGAGCTAAGAGGGCGGGCGCCGGACGCGCGCGACCGGCCGTTCACGTGCGAGCCCGGCGACCTCCGGGCTCTTCATCCAGCTTAGCGAACCGCGAGCGACCGGCCTCGCCGCTCGCTCCCGCCGCGCCGCCGGGACTCAGGCGACGAAGACGGGCATGTGCAGCGTCGCGAAGGCGTAGACGCGCTGCGCCTCGGTCGACGGCATGCGCACGCAGCCGTGCGACGCGGGGTAGCCCGGCACGATCGGGTACTCGTGCAGCGCGTAGCCGCCGATGAAGTACGAGGCGAACGGCAGCCAGGTCTTGAACGGCTTCGACCAGCTCATCGTGGCCTTCGAGTAGACCGCGAAGTTGCCCGCGGGCGTCTTGCCGCTCGCGCCGCTCGAGATGTGGATCGTGCGCGCGACGGTGCCGCCCTTGTGCACGAGCATGAGCGTCTGGTTCGTGAGGCTGACCTCGACGTGCGCCGGACCGCCGTGCGTGGGCTTCGGGCGCTCGCCGCCGGCCGCGAGGGCGCGCACCTGGGGGCTCGCGATGCCGTCGCGGACGCCGCCGTGGTTGAGCTCGTTGTAGCCCTCGACGGCCATGACCGCCTGCTCGGTGCCGTAGTCGTAGACGCCCGTGACCTCGTCCGCGGCGAGATAGCCGCGGTCGACGAGATCCTGCTGCAGGACGCGCACGTCGTGGCCCTGGTCGCCCGAGGCGAGCGCGCCGCGCATGCCGCGCGGGGCGTGCGTCACGTGGTCGACGGCGTACGTCAGCGTCAGGAAGCGCGAGGCGTAGGTCGCGCCGAAGCGCGAGAGGCCGGCGCCGTGGCGCGCGCGCAGCGCGCCGGGGCCGTAGCGCGTCCAGGCCGACGCGATGGCGCCGTCGCCGCCGCGGTTGATCGTCCAGTTCGCGACGAAGGCGGTGAAGTCGTCGCTCCAGCCGGGCGTGTCCTGGCGGCCGCTCGGAGCGACGCGGCCGAGGTCGTCGACGATGATCGCGAAGCGGCGCGTGCGCGGGCCGGCGAAGAGCTTGCCCATCTGCTTGCGGTTCGCGAGCGTGAGCTTGGTGCGCGGGCCGCCGTGGAAGTGCACGCCGTAGATCAGGCCCTTGTCGGTCAGGTGGTAGTGCGCGAGCAGGCGCAGGTCGCCCGAGCGGCGGGGCGTCGAGAGCAGGATCGGCGAGTGCATGCCGGCGCCGCGGATGGCGTGCACGAGCGCCTGCTGCTCCGCGCGCCAGGCAGCCCACGAGATGCAGCGGTTGCGGTCGGCGGTCGCGCCGTCGCAGGAGGGGTCGAAGGCGGGCTGCAGCCAGACCATGCGGTCGTCGTGGAAGCGGCCGGCGAGGTACGACGCGAACGTCAGCGCCTCGGCGCTCGTCCCGCCGCGCACGGAGAGGATGACGACGAGATGCGCAGCGCGCGCGGCGGCGACCGTGTGGCGGATGGCCGCGAGGCGGGCGTCCGAGTTGGCGACCGCGGTGACGTCGAGACGCACGGTGTTGACGCCCATGGCGGCCAGCGTCTTGGCGTCGTGGCGCACGCCCGCGAGCTCCTTGGCGTCCATCCCGCCCGTCGGATCGGTGAGCGCGTTGGGGGCGATGACCGCACCGCGGACGATGAAGCGATCGCCCTGCGGGGTGTAGATGTTCGCGCCGCGGACCGTGAACGATCCGTGCGGACCCGGTGCACGGACAGCCGCATAGGCGGCGACGGGCAGGGATACGAGCGCGACTGCCGCCGCGACCAGGAGCTTCCGTCTCATGGATCTCAACTTACTCATCGTCCGAGGCAAATACCGCGCGGAGCCGGAGGTTCCTTCTCAACCCCCCTAAGCTTGTTGCGTGCGCATCGTCTCCCTCGTTCCGAGCGCGACCGAGATCATCGCGGCCCTCGGCCTCGCGGATCAGCTCGTGGGCCGCTCGCACGAGTGCACCTATCCGGCCGAGGTCCAGGCCGCCCCGGTCGTCTCGGCCTCGCGCGTCGACACGACGACGATCGCGAGCGCCGAGATCGACGCTGCGGTGCGCGCCGCGCTCGCGGACGGCCGGCCGCTCTACGCGGTCGACGCCGATCTGCTCGAGCAGCTCGCGCCCGACCTGATCGTGACCCAGGATCTGTGCGAGGTCTGCGCCGTCTCGAGCGGCGAGGTCAGGCGCGTCACGCGCACCGGCGCCAAGACGATCTCGCTCGACCCGCGCGACATCGGCGAGATCGAGGAGTCGATCCGCACGCTCGGCCGCCATCTCGGCGTCGCGGGCAGGGGCGAGCAGCTCGCGCAGGCCATGCGGCACCGCATCGACGGCGTCCACCAGGCCGTGCGCGGCCTCCCGCGCCCGCGCGTGTTCGTGGCGGAATGGCTCGATCCGCCGTTCGCGGCCGGGCACTGGGTGCCCGAGATGGTCGAGCTGGCGGGCGGCGAGGAGGTGCTCGGGCGCACGCGCGAGCGCTCGTTCGCGACGACGTGGGCCGCCGTCGCGGCTGCGGCGCCGCAGCTGCTCGTGCTCGCGCCGTGCGGCTTCGACGTCGAGCGCACGGTCGCCGAGGCGGGCGGCGTGCCCGCCATGGGCGCGCGCGTCGTCGCGGTCGACGGCGACGCCGCCTACTCGCGTCCCGGCCCGCGCGTCGCCGAGGGCGTCGCGCAGCTCGCGAGCCTGCTGCACCCGGAGGTCGTGGAGCCCCCGCAGCTGGGCATGCAGCAGCTGGCTCCGGCCTGAGAACCGATGTGAGATGCTGAGCACGTGACGGTCTCCGCGGCACCGGTCAGCCAGCCGGCCCCGCTCGTGGCCTCCACGCTCACCGGCCACTCCGTGCTGGGCAGGCCGATCGTCGCGCGGCGGCTCGGCGAGGCGGGCGATGGCCCGACGGTGCTCGTCGTCGGCGCGATCCACGGCAACGAGCGCGCGGGCATCGCGATCGTTCGCCGCCTCGAGCACGACACGGCCTCGCAGCACGTCAACCTCTGGGTGCTGCCCGACCTCAACCCGGACGGCGCGCATGCGAACACGCGCGGCAACGCGCACGGCGTCGATCTCAATCGCAACTTCGCCTACCGCTGGCGCCCGCGTACGGCGCCCGGGACGACGTTCTACGCCGGCACCGGGCCGCTCTCGGAGCCGGAGAGCCGCTTCGCCCGCCTGCTGATCACGCGCCTCCGGCCCGACATCACGATCTGGTTCCACCAGTCCGAGACGACCGTCGACAACTCCAGCGGCAGCACCGCCATCGAGGCGCGCTTCGCACGGCGCGTCGCCCTGCCGCTGCGACGCCTGATCCGCTACCCGGGCAGCGCGACGACCTGGCAGGCGCACCGCTTCCCGAAGGCGACGTCGTTCGTGGTCGAGCTGCCGCCCGGCTGGCTGGGCGCGAGGGCGGCGCGCGCATACGCGCGCGCGGTGCTGGACATCGCGAGGGGCTGAGCCCGGGGATTCGTGATACAATGCTTGCTAGCAAGCAAGTAATTGGAGACGGATGCCGGGGACGGGTACGCGAGTGGAGCGAGAGACGGTCGAGCGCCTGCGCATGGCGCTCGGCAGGACGTCGCGCTACCTGCGCGCGACCGATGCCGGCGCTGGCCTCACGCCCACCGAGCTCTCCATCCTCGCCACGATCACGCGGCGCGGCTCGCTGCGCCTGACCGAGCTGGCCGAGATCGAGCACGTCAATCCGACGATGCTCTCGCGCGTCGCCGGCCGGCTCGCCGAGCTGCAGCTGATCAGCCGCCAGGCCGACGCCGAGGATCGCCGTGCGGCCCGCGTCGAAGCGACGGCGGCCGGCAAGGCGCTGCACGAGCGCATCCGCGCCGAGCGCTCCGCGAGCCTCGCGGCGCATCTCGACGACCTCTCCGGTAACGACGCCGCGGCGCTGCTCGCGGCGCTGCCGGCGCTCGAGGCGCTGGCCGAGGGCCTGCAGCGCGATGCGCCCGGGCCCTCGACGGGCGTG
>DATAZX010000081.1:0-48177 GCA_036271815.1 Solirubrobacteraceae bacterium | reverse complement strand
CGCCCGCGACCGTGGCGGTCCACCATCGCGGTGCTGCGGGCCGGGCCACGCGCCCTTCTAGACTCAGGGCATGGCCACAAAGGACGAGATCCTCGAGGCGCTGGAGCGCGTCATCGACCCCGAGCTGCGCAAGTCGATCGTCGAGCTCGGGATGGTCCGCGCGATCGAGATCGCCGCGGACGGCGCCGTCGCCGTCACCGTCTCGCTGACGACCGCCGGCTGCCCGATCCGCAACCACTTCGTCGAGGCCGTCGCGCGCGAGGCCGGCGGCGTCGCGGGCGTCACGAAGGTCGACGTCTCCTTCGACGTCCTCTCCGACAGCGAGAAGGGCAAGCTGCAGAAGACGCTCGGGCGCGGATCGCTGCCCGCCGGCGCGCTCGCCCAGGTCGCCAACGTGCTGTGCATCGGCTCGGGCAAGGGCGGCGTCGGCAAGTCGACGCTGACCAGCAACCTCGCGGCCGCGCTGACCGTCGAGGGCAAGCGCGTCGGGATCCTCGACGCCGACGTCTGGGGCTATTCGATCCCGCGCATGTTCGGGCTCGGCGGCGAGCGCCCGCCGGTCTCGCCCGAGCGCAAGATCCTGCCGATGGAGGCGCATGGCGTGAAGGTCATGTCGATCGGCTTCTTCGTCGAGGAGGACGCGGCCGTCGTCTGGCGCGGGCCGATGCTGCACAAGGCGCTGACGCAGTTCCTCGAGGACGTCGCGTGGGGCGAGCTGGACTACCTGCTCGTCGACCTGCCGCCCGGTACCGGCGACGTCTCGATGACGCTCGCCCAGCTGCTGCCGCAGGCGAAGTTCGTGATCGTCACGACGCCGCAGCCGACCGCGCAGAAGGTCGCGCGCCGGGCCGCGCAGATGGCGGGCAAGGTGTCGCTGGAGATCGCCGGCATCGTCGAGAACATGGCCGGCTTCACGACCCCGTCCGGGGAGCGCTTCGCGATCTTCGGCGAGGGCGGCGGCCAGGCGCTCGCGGACGAGATCGACGTGCCGCTGCTCGGCAAGGTGCCGCTCACGATGCCGCTGCGCGAGCAGGCCGACGCGGGCACGCCGCTCGTCTTCACCGACCCCGACGACCCGGCCGCGCAGGCGATCCGCCGCACCGCCCGCGGGATCGTTGCCCTGGCGCCGATCGAGCTGCCCGTGCTGCAGGCCGCGAAGGCACCGGAGCCCACCGGCTTCAGCCTGCCGATGGTCGGCGGCTGAGCTCACCGGCGCGACCGCGTCGAGCCTGAGCCCTGCCGATCGCCGGCGGCTCAGCGCGCGACGGCGCCAGCGTCGCGCGACGGCGGTGGAGAGCCCTCAGCCGCGTCGCGCCCGCCGCAGGCGCAGGCTGCGCGTCGCGTGCAGCGCGCCCTGCGTGGCGCGCACCCGCAGCACGTCCGCCGCGCGCGCGGCATGCGCCAGCGCGAACGTCACGCGCGCGATGCGCTCGCGCGTCCCGGCCCAGCGTGCCCGCCGGACCGCGACATGCCGTCCGCGCAGCGCCTCGTAGGAGATCCTCACGCGGCGGCCGCCGCGGCCGACCGGGACGTCGACGTGGACGACGAGCCGGCCGTGCAGCACGAGTCGGCGGATGCGCAGGGTCCTCGCGGCGGTCGAGGGCGCGCCCTTCCCGCCGCCGGTCCCCGTCGCCGCCGGCCCGTTCGCGCCGGCCGCCGTCGCGCTCGCGCGCCACAGCGCGACCGCCGAGCTGAACGCCTGCAGCGCCGGCTTCGCCGTGCCGTCGTTGCGCCGCAGGCCCGTGTGCAGCGGCCAGCTGTCGCGCTGGCCGGCGTTCAGCGGGACGTCGGTCCAGCGGAAGGCGATGAACCCGCGCAGATGCAGGGCCGTGCGCGCGCGCTGCATGAGCCCGATCGCGTCGTGCAGGCGCTGCGCCTGCGTCGCCTCGTCCGTCGTGACGAGCGACGACGGCCCGCCGCTCGCCCAGCCGAACTCCGTCGCCCAGATCGGACGGTCGCGATCGCCGAGCCGGTCGAGCTCGTCGCGCGCTGATCGCAGCACGGCGAGCGCGCCCGGGGCGTCGCGCGCGTAGGGGTGCACCCCCAGCGTGTCGAACGTGCCGCGCGCACCGGCGGCGTACATCCCGGCGATGAACGTCGTCAGTCCGATCGCCGCGGCCGACGACGGCAGGCCGGCGCTCACGACCTCCGCGCTCGGGTCCGCCGCTCGGATCGCCGCGGCGACCGGCCGCAGCAGCCGCACGTAGGCGGCCGGGTCCGGCCCGCTCTGCCAGTACTTGTCGTAGTTCGGCTCGTTCCACACCTGCCAGCTGTGGATCGGATCGGGCGTCAGCTCGGGATGGGCGGCCCAGAAGCTCCCGTCGGGGCCGTAGCGGCGGACGAGCGCGCCCGCGAAGACGGCCATCGCGTCGGGGTCCTGCGGCGGGTACATCCCCGGCAGCCGTCCCGACGCGGGCGCCGTGCTGCGCCACGCGGGCGGGTCCATGAGCACCGGCAGCACGGCGAGCCCCGCGAGCGCGGCGTTGCGCATGACGGCGTCGTAGACAGCGTAGTCGAGCACGCCGGGCGACGTCTCGACGCGCGCCCACGAGAACGGCTGGCGGACGATCCCCACGCCGGCGGCGCGCTCGGCCCTGCCCGTGGCGACCGGGTCGGCGCTGTTGGCGGGTTCGAGCTCCTCGCTGTAGATGCCGGCGGAGTCGGCCGGCAGCGCCGCCCGGGCGGCGGGCGCGACCGCCGCAACGAGCAGGGCGCAGGCGCAGGCGGCGAGGAGGTTGCGGCGCAACGGGAGCAGGCGGCGGATGCTAACGGTGGCCGCGCGTCGCGCCGGGCGGCTCAGCCAGCCGGGGACGTCGCCCGCCCCGGCCGGCTTCGAGAAGCTAGGCCGTGCTGCCCGCCGTCGCGACGGCGCCGGCGGTCGTGGCCTCGGGCACCTCGACGAGCCGCCCGGTGGCGACGTCGTAGACGTAGCCGTAGATCGGGATCCCGGCGGGGACGAGCGGGTGCGTGCGGATGCGGGTGACGTCCTCGACCACGCTCTGGTGCTGGTCGGCGATCGTCAGCCAGTCGACGTACTTGGCCTCGGCCGAGCCGGGACCCTCGCCGACGTCGTAGAAGCCGGTCTCGCCCAGCGCCGCGGTCTCGAGGCTGTTGGCGAGCAGGCCGCGGATGACGTCGTCGGTGAAGAACTCCATGCCGCAGTTCGTGTGGTGGATCACGAACCACTCGGCGGTGCCGAGCAGCTTGTAGGAGATGACGAGCGAGCGGATCGCGTCGTCGCTCGCGCGGCCGCCGGCGTTGCGGATCACGTGGGCGTCGCCCTCGCTGAGACCGGCGTACTTGGCCGGGTCCAGGCGGGCGTCCATGCAGGTCAGGATCGCGAAGCGCCGAGCCGGCGGCATCGCCAGCTCACCCTTGTCGAAGTCGGATGCGTATGCGTCGTTGGCGGTGAGGACTTCGTCTAGCACGGACACGAGATCTCCGATCTCCAGGGAACACGTCCGTCCCGATACTAGACAATGTCGATCGACATTACGCCATTTGTGGCGCAGGCCCGCTCCGCGCGAGCCGCGCGCTCAGGCCGGCTTGGAGAAGTACTCCGCGTTGATCGCGGTGAACTTGGCCCACTCCTCGGGAAGCTGGTCCTCGGCGAAGCACGCGTCGACCGGGCACGCCTCGACGCAGGCGTCGCAGTCGATGCACTCCTCGGGATCGATGTAGAGCATCTCGACCTTGTCGTAGTCGGGCTCGTCGGTGGTCGGGTGGATGCAGTCGACGGGGCACACCTCGACGCACGAGTTGTCCTTCGTGCCGATGCAGGGCTCCGCGATGACGTAGGCCATGAAGACTTGTTTCCTTCGCTTGTTTGGCTTGAGGTGGGGCGGCCGGACATAGTATCCAGGCGTGCTCCTGCTGACCGGCGCAACGGGCCTCGTCGGCAGCGTGCTGCTGCGCCGCCTGACCGCCGCCGGGGAGCCGGTCCGCTGCCTGGTGCGCGACCCTCGGCGGCTCGGATCGGACCGCGTCCGCGTGCAGATCGCGCTCGGCGACCTCGCCGACCCACCGTCGTTTCGCAACGCCCTGCGCGGCGTGCGCACCGTCGTGCACCTGGCGGCTGCGATCCGCGATCAGCGCGCCGGCTCGATCGAGGAGCTCAACGCGATCGCGACCTGGCGGATGGTGCGGGCGGCCGAGCGCGCGGGCGTCGAGCACTTCGTCTTCTTCAGCTCGCTCGGCGCGTCCAGCCACGACCGCACGCGCGTGCTGCGCGCCAAGGCGCTCGCGGAACGGGCGGTGCTGTCCTCCGACGTCCGCCACACGGTGTTCGCGCCATCGCTCGTCTACGCCCCCGGCGACCGCCTGCTGACGCTGCTCGAGCGGCTGGCGATCGTGCTGCCGGCGGTGCCGCTGAGCGGGCGCGGGGCGGCGCGCTACCAGCCGATCTGGGTCGACGACGTCGCCGACTGCGTCATGGCCGTGCTCGGGAGCGGCGCCAGCGCCAGCGCGCGCCACGAGCTCGCCGGCCCGCAGACGCTGTCCCAGCGCGAGCTGTTCGAGGTCGTGCTGCGCGCGGCCGGGCGCCCACGGCCGCTCGTCGGCGTGCCGTCCCCGGTCGTCAACCGCGCGCTGCGGATGGCCGAGGCGCTACTGCGGTCGCGCACGCCCGCGACCTGGGACGAGGCCGAGCTGCTCGAGGTCTCGCTGACGAGCCGCGCCGGCAGCGCGGGCGCGCGGGCCCTCGGCGTCGCGCCGCGCCGGATGGACGCCGTGCTCGGCCTCGCCGGCTGACCACGCCGCGCGACTCGGCGCTCCCGCCGCCGCGTCCGCGCGGACGTCAGGGCGCTGACGGCGTCGCCGGCACGACGCGTCAGCCCGCTGACGGCGCCGCGGCGCGGATCGGCTCCAGACGCACGTCAATCTCCGAGCGCCGGACGCCGGGCGGCCCACGCCAGCGCCGCCTCGAGCTGCGCCGCGAGCGCCAGCAGCGCCCCCTCCCGCGCCGGCCGGCCGACGAGCTGGACCGCGAGCGGCAGGCCGTCATCCTCGCGCACGTAGAGCGGGAGGCTGATCGCCGGCGACCCGGTGACGTTGGCGATCGCCGTGTACGGCGTGAAGTCCGCCGAGCGCACGAACGTGCCGAGCGGGTCGGGGCCGCAGGGGTCGAGCACGCCGTGGCGCAGCGGCGACCGCGCCAGCGCGGGGGTGAGGATCGCGTCGTACGGCGCGGCCCAGCTGACGATCTGGCGCGCGAAGCCCTGCAGCGCGGCGAGCGAGGTGGCCGCGCGCACCGAGTCGACCGCCAGCGAGGCGCGCCACAGCGCCCAGCTCAGCGGCTCCATGTCCTCCTCGCGGGGCTCGCGCCCGAGCCGCTGCGCCGCGAAGGCGATCGTCGAGCAGATCGCCGGCCCGAAGGCCGCGCTGAAGTGCGCGAACATCTCGGGCCGCCGCCACGGCGGGTCGGCCTCCTCGATCTCGTGCCCGAGCGAGGCGAGCAGGGTCGCGGCGTCGCGGACGGCCCACTCGCAGACGGGGTCGAGCGTGCCGTCGCCGATCGGGGCGAGCGTCGTGACCGCGATCCGCAGGCGGCCGGGCTCGCGCGCGGCCGCGACCGCGAACGGCTCGTCGGGTGGCGGCGCCCACGACGCGTCGCCGGGCTCGGGGCCGGCCAGCACGTCGAGCAGCTGCGCCGTCTCGGCGACGGTGTGCGTCAGCACGCCGTCCACGACGAGGAACTGCTCGCCGGCGCCCGGCGCGTGCGAGATGCGACCGCGCTGGGGCTTCAGCCCGACGAGGCCGCAGCACGCCGCCGGGATCCGCAGCGAGCCGCCGCCGTCGTTGCCGTGCGCGAGCGGGACCATGCCGGCCGCGACCGCCGCGGCCGACCCGCCGGACGAGCCGCCCGGCGTGCGCTCGAGGTCCCAGGGGTTGCGCGTCGGGCCGAAGCGGCGCGGCTCGGTCACGGGCAGGATCCCCCACTCCGGCAGGCTCGTCGTGCCGACGACGACGAAGCCGGCCGCGCGCAGGCGCCGCGTGACGTTGTGGTCCTCGCGCGCGACGGCGTCGCCCATGAGCTCGGCGCCGCACGTGACCCGCAGGCCGGCGACGGCCCGGTTGTTCTTGATCGCGATCGGGACGCCGGCGAAGGGCCGCTCGTCGCCCGCCGCGATCGCCGCCGCCACCGCGCGGGCGCCCTCGTGGTCGACGTCGACGAACGCGTTGACGGCCGGCTGCAACGCATCGATGCGCCGCAGCGACGCCTCGACGAGCTCGAGCGCGGTCAGCTCGCCGTCGCGCACGCGCGTCGCGAGCTCGTGCGCGGGGCGCCGCATGAGGTCGGCGTCGGCGGACATCGACCGAGCCTACGACGCCACGACCGATCCGGCGAGCCGTCTCGGTCGGCTACGGGGACGGCGGAGCGCCGACGACGGCCCCGACCGCGAGCGTGCGCCCTACGCGGTAGGGGATCGCCACCACGGCCTGGCCCGTGAGCGGCTGGAACGCGACGCGGCTGCCGCGATCGACGAGCACGCCGCCCGGCGAGAGCCGATCGATCTGAAACCCCGCGCCGGCGCGGCGCACGGCCGCGTACGTCGCGGTTCGCAACGGCGCCCCGGTCTGCGACAGCACCGCCGACCAGGTGATCGCCAGCGCCGCCCCAGGACCGGTCGCGACGTCGTCGAGGATCGCGCCGCGCTGGCGCGAGACGACGATCCTGCCGACCGGCCCGTCGGCGCCGACCCGCGCCAGCGTCACCGAGTTGGCCTTCGGCGTGCGGTGCGTCCATGCGACGTAGGTCGCGCCGGTGGCGTCGGCGACCGGGATGACGGGAGCGTCGCGATCGCCGACCGAGGCGCTGGCGCAGTGCGCCTCCAGGCGGCGGGTGCGCCAGACGCGATGGGCGTCGCGCACGGCGACCCCGCAGTCGCCGCCGTCGCGCCCCCAGGTCACGACGACGCGGCCGCCCGGCGCGACCACCGACGACAGGCGGCGGTCGCGGTCCGCCGGCAGGTGCCCGAAGTGCTCGATCGGCCCCCAGGCGCCGCCGCGTCGGCGCACGCGCGCCGAGATGCGACGCCCGTCGGGCCACGCGAGCACGCGATCGCCGCGATCGTCCATCGCGACCGTGGCCGAGCGCCCGATCGCGAGGTCGCGCGGGCGCGAGAACGCGTGCCCGGCGGTGCGCTCGCTGACCGTGAGAAACGGCGAGCGCTCGCCCTTCCAGGCGACGATCGCGTCGCCGGACGCGTCGGATGCCGACCAGAAGGAAGCGGTGAACTTCGACAGCACGCGCAGCGGCCCGAAGCCGCCGTCGGTCTGGCCGTCCGCGACCACGACGCCGCGGTCGGCGGATCCGCCGGCCCCGCCCTGGCGGCCGACGAGCAGCGCCTGCTGGCCGGAGAAGACGTGGACCTGGGCCGATGCCGGATCGACCCCTGCCAGGTCGGGCGGGCGCTGCCAGCCGCCGGCCGGGTCGCGCGTCGCGAGCCCCGCGAACGTCGGCGGGACGTGGCCCTGCAGCGCGGCGTCCCAGCTCAGCAGCGCGCGGCCGTGCCCGTCGAAGGCGAGGTCGTGCAGCTCGTGGACGCCCTCCGAGGCACCGATCGGCTCGATCTGCCAGCCCGCTGCCGCGGCCGTCGCGGTGTGCGTCAGGGCGAGCAGCGCCACCACTGGGACCAGCCAGCGCCTCACCGCTGCGAGGTGGGAGGTCTCCGGGCTCATGCGTGCGGTCGCGTGACCTGCGCCCGCAACCGTAGCGCTGCGGCGCGCATGCGGACGGCCCGCCCGGCAGCGCAAAGCACGAAGGACCCGGCGCGGTGCCGGGCCCTTCGTCGTACTGAGAACCAGGTGTCTCGCCCCCGCTGGGGACGAGACCCTTGGCTACATCATGCCGCCCATGCCGCCCATGCCGCCGTCGCCGCCCATGCCGCCCATCGACATCTCCTTGCCCTCGATCTCACACACGATGGCCTCCGTGGTGAGGATGTTCTTCGCGATCGAGGCTGCGTTCTGCAGCGCCGAGCGCGTGACCATCGCCGGATCGATGACGCCCGCGGCGACGAGGTCCTCGATCTGGTTCGTGGCGGCGTTCAGGCCCCAGCCCTTCTTGGCCTTACGGACGTCGTTGATGACGACCGAGCCCTCGAGGCCGGCGTTGTGCGCGATCTGGCGCAGCGGCTCCTCGAGCGCGCGCAGGATGATCTTCGCGCCCGTCTTCTCGTCGTCCTCGTACTTGTCGAGGTCGATCGCGCCCTCGGCCTGCAGCAGCGCGACGCCACCGCCGGGAACGATGCCCTCCTCGAGGGCGGCGCGGGTCGCCTGCAGCGCGTCCTCGACGCGGTGCTTCTTCTCCTTCATCTCCGTCTCGGTGGCCGCGCCGACCTTGACGACGGCGACGCCGCCGGACAGCTTCGCCAGGCGCTCCTGGAGCTTCTCGCGGTCGAAGTCCGAGTCGGTGGTCTCGATCTCGTTCTTGATCTGGTTGATGCGGCCCTTGATGGCGGCCGGATCGCCGGCGCCGTCGACGATCGTCGTCGAGTCCTTGCCGACGACGACGCGGCGTGCGCGACCGAGCTGCGAGATCGTGGTGTTCTCGAGCTTGAGGCCCATCTCCTCCGTGATGACCTCGGCGTTCGTGAGGATCGCGATGTCCTCGAGCATCCGCTTGCGGCGGTCGCCGAACCCGGGAGCCTTGACGGCGACGCCCGTGAACGTGCCGCGCAGCTTGTTGACGACGAGCGTCGCGAGCGACTCACCCTCGACGTCCTCGGCGATGATCAGCAGCGGCTTGCCCGACTGGATGACGGCCTCGAGGACCGGCAGCACGTCGCGCACCGAGGTGATCTTGGAGTTCGCGATCAGCAGGTAGGGGTCGTCCAGGACGGCCTCCATGCGCTCCTGGTCGGTGACCATGTAGGGCGAGATGTAGCCCTTGTCGAACAGCATGCCCTCGGTGAACTCGAGGTCCATGCCGAACGTCTGGCCCTCCTCGACGTTCACGACGCCGTCCTTGCCGACCTTCTCGATCGCGTCGGCGATGACGTCGCCGATCTCGTCGTCGCCGGCCGAGATGGTGGCGACGCGAGCGATCTGGTCCTTGCCCGCGACGTCCTTGGCCTGCTTGGCGATGTGGGCGACGACCTCGTCGACCGCGCGCTCGATGCCGCGCTTGAGCGCGAGCGGGTTGGCACCGGCCGTGACGTTCTTCAGGCCGCTGCGCACGATCTGCTGCGCGAGGACCGTGGCCGTCGTCGTGCCGTCGCCGGCGACGTCGTTGGTCGCCGTGGCGACCTCGCGGACGAGCTGCGCGCCCTGGTTCTGGAAGACGTCCTCGACCTCGATCTCACGAGCGATCGTGACACCGTCGTTGGTGATCGTCGGGGCGCCGAACTTCTTGTCGAGGACGACGTAGCGGCCCTTCGGGCCGAGCGTGACCTTGACGGCGTTGGCAACCGCGTCGACGCCGTACTGCAGGGCGTTGCGTGCCTCGACGTCGTACAGAATTTCCTTGTGCATGAAGTCTCCTGTTCCTAGATGATCTTGGCGAGAACGTCGGACTCGCGGAGCACGAGCAGCTCCTCGCCGTCGACCTTGATCTCGGTGCCGCCGTACTTCGAGTAGAGGACCTCGTCGCCCTCGGCGACGTCGAGCGGGATCCGCTTGTCGCCGTCCTCGTCGAACTTGCCGTCGCCGACGGCGATGACGAGACCCTTCTGCGGCTTCTCCTTCGCGGTGTCGGGGAGCACGAGGCCACTCGCGGTGGTCTCCTCCTCCTCGATCGCCCGCACGATGAGCCGGTCGCCCAGGGGCTTGAGCTTCATGTTGTGCTGACCTCCAAAGTCGGGTGCAGAGACGGGGTTTGGCACTCTCATGGGGAGAGTGCCAAGTTGCTCTGCGGACTCTAGCGCACCTGGCACTCTCGTATGGCGAGTGCCAACAGGATGTTCACGTTCGGCGACCCGGAGGTCGGCGGCGGGGCAGGATCGCGAGCGCGGACGGCGCTCGGCAGGGTCCCGGCGGACCCCGCTGGACGGCTCAGTTCTGCGCGCCGCCGATGCCGTGCAGGCGCTCGGTCATCGTCGGCGGGTTCTCGACGATCTGCGAGAAGCGCACGACCGTGACTGTGTCCTCGAGCGTGACGTCGCGCCCGTAGATCTGCTCGAGGAAGTTGACCATCTCCTCGGTGCGGCGGAACTCGGGGTTGTCGTGCTCGATATCGCGCGGCGAGAGCTCCCTGACGCGCTTGACCTCGACCGAGTCGATGACCGCCATGAAGACCTTCTCGCGCGGCGAGTGCTGATAGCCGATCGTCACGAGGATCGCCTGGTTCTTCTGGTACTTGTGCGACTTGTCGCCGAGGCGGATCGTCGCCGTCTTGCGCCCACGCTTGAGCTGGTCGGCGAAGATCGTGGAGTAGAAGTTGAGTACCTGCACGGTCCGCAGACTACTTGTCGCGCTGCACCTGCGACAACGCGCGACGCACCATGTCGCGCTCGCCCGCGTACGTGAGCGTCTCGACCGCCTCGGTCGCCGGCACCCAGCGCGCCTGCTCGACCTCGTGGTCGTGGTCGCGCACGTCGCCCGAGACGTAGCTCAGCAGGAAGAACTCGACGACCTTCGCGATCCGCCGGCCGCCGCGCTGATACCAGTAGCGCACCTCGCCGAGCGAGTCGACGACCTCCGCCTTGACGCCCGCCTCCTCGCGCACCTCGCGCAGCGCCGCCTGCAGCGAGGACTCCTCGCCGTCCGGGTGCCCCTTGGGCAGCGCGAGCACGCGCGAGCCGTCCGCCGCGCGGCGCGTCGGGACGATCACGACGACCTCGTGATCGGCGTTCATGACGACGCCGCCGGCGGAGAACTCGGAGGGCATCAGCGAGCCGCCCGTGCCGGAGGCGCCATCAGTACACGTAGCGCTGCAGCGCGGCCGGGTCGTGGACCGTGACGCGACCGCGGCCCTGCGTGACGACGCCCGCGCGCTCGAGCACGGCGAGGAAGCGGCTCGCGGACTCGCGCGAGGAGCCGGCGAGCTGCGCGACGTCCGCCTGCGTGACGACGACCAGCACGTCGGCCTCGCCGGCGCCCTCGCTCTGCGCCTGGATCACGAGCTGGCCGAGGACCCCGGCGACGCGGCTCTGGACCGTCTGGAAGGACTGGCGCGAGATCCGCTCGTTGGCCTCGCGCAGCCGCCGGCCGAGCGAGATGACGAGCTTCACCGCGATGTCGGAGTGCTCGCGCAGCAGGCGGCGCATGTCCGGGCCGAGGATGGCGACCGCCTCGAGCCGGTCGAGCGTCTCGACGGTCGCCGAGCGGCACTCGTCGTCGAACATCGCGAGCTCGCCGAAGATGTCGCCGGGGCCGAAGTGCGCCAGCGTCAGCGTACGTCCGTCGCCATGCTCGCGGACCGCGCGGGCGTGGCCGTTGCGGACGACGTAGCAGGTGTCGCTGGAGTCGCCCTCGCGGAAGATCACGTGGCCGGCGTCGAACGACCTCGGCACCGTGACGGCCGCGACCTCCGCGAGGTCGCGCGGTGCCAGCGTCTCGAAGACCGGGACCCGGCTGAGCAACGTGATCGCGGGCTGCTCGCTGGAATCCATGCGTGAGCAATACCACACACAGCAGCCGGAGCCGCGCTTGGATCGTTCGTCAGGACGCGTCCAGCGCGCCGTCGCGCCGGCGCCGGCGAGCGCCGCGGCGGGCGAGCGCGGCGAGTCCGGCGAGCAGCGAGTCCGGCGAGCAGCGCGAGCGGCGCCGCGACGGCGAGCGCCACGAGCGCGACGCCGGCGACGACCTCCAGCACGCGCTGGGCGTCGCGGGCCGCCGCGTTGCGCGCGATCGCGAAGAGCCAGCCGCGCGTGTCGTCGAAGCTCGCCCGCCGCCGGTAGGGGCTCGAAGGCGAGCGCCGTGACGTCCTCGGCGCTCGCGTCGTCGCCGAGCAGGGGCGCACGTAGGCGTACAGATCGCGGGCGCACCCCCGGTAGAGCGCATCGAAGCTCGTGGTCGCCGTGTTCAGGGGTTCAGCCATGGTGAGAGCTCCGCTCATGCGACTACTACGCCGCCGCGTCGTGATCGTCACGCCCGCGTGCGAGCCCGGCCCGCGACGGGCGAGCGGCGCGGCCGATCGTGCCCGCTACGCTGGCCGCATGTCGCCGCGCGCCGCGATCGCCGCCGGACTGCTGGTCGCGATCGCCGCCGTGCCCCTGGCCGCCGCGAGCGCCGCGACGACCAAGGCCAAGCCGAAGGCCCCGGTCGCGACGGTCCTGAAGTCGCGTCACCTGTGGGCGACCGTCAACGTCTGCGACCCGAGCACGCCGCCCCCGGGGATCCCCGACACGATCGGCGTGCGCGCCTCGATGCCGGGCGCCGCCGACGGCCGCGAGATCATGTACATGCGCTTCCGCGTGCAGTTCCTCAGCGACACCGACCAGAAGTGGCACAACGTCACGCAGGGCGGCGACTCGGGCTGGACGAAGGTCGGCTTCGCGCGCTACAAGGCGCGCCAGTCGGGCCGCAACTTCCGCCTCTCGCCGCCGCCCGGCAAGACCTCGATCACGCTGCGGGGCAAGGTCAACTTCGAGTGGCGCCTGAAGGGCGAGGTCGTCCGCCAGGCCGTCGAGGTGACGACGAAGGGCCACAAGTCCAGCGCCGGCTCCTACCCCGCCGGCTACACCGAGGCGACCTGCACGATCACGACGTAGCGGCCGCCGCGCCGGCCGCGCCGAAGAGGCGCGGGTCGTTGGAGATCACGCCGGTCACGCCCATCCGCTCGAGCCGGGCGATGCGCGCGCTGTCGTCGACGGTCCAGGCGTAGAGCGCGCCGCCCGCGTCCGCGATCCGGCGCGCGAGCCGTGGCGTGACGAGGCGCCAGTGCGCCATCAGCGCGTCGATCTCGCCGCGCCGCATGCGGTTGGCGGCGACCGACGGCAGCGCGGCGCGCATGTACTGCAACAGGACGGCGGCCGGGAGCGCGACGACGGGGTTGCGCAGCGGATCGCGCTGCAGCCGCGGCACCGACCAGCCCAGCGCGATCTCGGGGTGGCGCGCACGCAGCAGCCGCAGCGACGGCTCCTCCATCGTCGAGACGAGGCTGCGCCGCACGAGGCCGTGGCGCTGCAGCGCGGCGGCGACGCGCTCCTCGTAGCCCTGCAGCTTGAGGTCGACGACGAGATCGATCGCCGCGTACGCGCTGCCGGCGAAGTGGGCGAGCCCCTCGTCGAGCGTGTGCGGGCTGCGACGCGCGGCGTCGTCCGTGTCGTGTGCGAGCAGCAGCTCGCCGCTGCCGTCGAGGCGCTCGGAGACGACGTCGAACTCGATCGTGTCGACGCCGGCCGCGAGCGCGGCTTCGAAGGAGGCGAACGTGTTGCCGGGCGTGATGTGGTCGGCGCCCTTGTGGCCGACGCGGCGCATCGTCATCGCTGGCACCCCGCGCACCAATACGTGATGCGGTTGTCGTCGCCCTGTCCGCGGCTGAGGATCGGGGCGCCGCAGCGCGGGCACGGCCGGCCGGCCCTCGCATAGACGACGCGGTGGCGGTCCTGGTTTCCGTCCAGCGCCGACTGCTGCATCCTCGGCCTGGTCGCGCGCACGATCGCGAGCGCCTCGTCGTCGGAGACCTCCGCGGCGCTGCGCCAGGGGTCGATCGCGACCGCGAAGCAGCCCTCGGACTTCCACATGTTGCCGATGCCGGCGAGCGTGCGCTGGTCGAGCAGGGCGTCGCCGATGGCGCGCGCCGGATCGTCCTGGCGCAGCCGCCGCAGGAAGGTCGCCTCGTCGAGCTGCGGCGCGAGGATGTCCGGGCCGAGCTGCGCGAGGCGCCGGTCGAAGCGGGTGCGCGACTCCGTCAACAGCTCGAGCAGCGGGCCGTCGAACTGCACGACCTCGCCGCGATCGGTGCGCAGGACGAGCCACGCGCGGCGCGCGGCGCGGCGCCAGCGCTGACCGTCGCGGTAGGTGCCCCACGAGCCGGTCATGCGCAGGTGCGAGTGGATCGCGAGCTCGCCCTCGAAGCGCAGGAAGAGGTGCTTGCCATGGGCGTCGACCTTCGTGACCCGGCGCCCGGCGAGCTTGTCGGGCCAGCGCTCGCCGCGCAGCCGCGGGCTCGGATGGGCGATCTCGGGCACGAGGCCCTCGACGAGGGGCCGGATGCGGCGTGCCGCGTAGTGGATCGTGTCGCCCTCGGGCATCGGCCTCCAGCGTAGGGGCATGCCGCGTGAGACGGCGACGTGGCGGCGGCGGCTGCGTGCCGGCCCGCGCGGACGGGGCGAGCAGGCCGGTGGGCGGCGCAGCGGGCGGGCGGGCGGGCAGGCGGCGCAGCGGGCGGGCGGGCGGGCGGCGCAGCGGGCGGGCGGGCGGCCCGCGTACGCGCGGCGCTAGCGTGACCGCTCGTGCGCGCGTTGGAGCGGATCGTCGGTGCCCGGCACGTCGAGCGCGGCGCGGTGGTCGGCGACGCCGCCGTCGCGGGTCGCGCCGCCCGCGCGCTCGTGCGTCCCGGGAGCGCGGCGGAGGTGGCGGAAGTGGTCGCCTGGTGCTACGCCGACGACGTCGCGATCGTCCCCGTCGGCGGGCGCAGCGGGCTCGCGGGCGGCTGCGCCGTCCTCGACGGCGCGGCGATCGCGATCGCCCTCGACCGCCTGTCCGCGATCCGCGGCTTCGAGCCGTCGCTGTGGCGCATGCAGGCCGAGGCCGGCGTCACGACGGCCACGATCGCGCGCCGCGCACGCGAGAGCGGGCTCTTCTTCCCGCCCGACCCGGGCGCACCCGAGCAGTCGCAGCTCGGAGGCACGATCGCGACGAACGCCGGCGGCCCGCACGCGTTCGGGTACGGCGTGACGGGCGACTGGGTCACGGGCCTGGAGGTCGTGCTCGCGCCGGGCGAGCTCGTGCGCGTCGGCGGCCCGCTGCGCAAGGACGTCGCCGGCTATGACCTGCGCTCGCTGCTGACCGGCTCGGAGGGCACGCTCGGCATCGTCACCGCGGCGTGGCTGCGATTCGTCCCCGCGCCCGTGGCCCAGCTTCCCGTGCTGGCCACCTTCCCGAGCACCGCCGGCGGGTGCGCGGCGATCCTGCGGGTGCTCGAGAGCGGCATCCCGGCGGCGGTGCTCGAGTACGTCGACGCCGCGGCGGTCGCCCTGACGGGTGGCGCCCCGGCGAGCCGCGACGGTCGCGCGATGCGCGGCTTCGCGGTCCTGGCCGAGGCGGACGGGTCGGCGGCGCGGGCACGGCACGTGCGCGACGAGCTGCTCGACGTGCTGTCCGAGGACGCGACCGCGGTCCACGCCCCACAGGACGCCGCCGGCATCCGAGCGCTGTGGCGCTGGCGCGCCGGCGTCTCGCACGCGGTCGCGGCCGCGCGCGGGGCGAAGCTGTCCGAGGACATCGCGGTGCCCGTCGACCGGCTCGCGGAGGCGATCGAGGAGATCCTCGCGATCGGCGCGCGCCACGACCTCGAGGCGTGCTCGTGGGGCCACGCCGGCGACGGCAACCTGCACGCGACGTTCCTGCTCGACCCCGCCGACGACGGCGCGCGCGGCCGCGCGGACCGTGCGGCCGGCCAGCTCTTCGACCTCGCGCTGCGCCTCGGCGGGACGGTCACCGGCGAGCACGGGATCGGCGTGCTCAAGCGCGGCCAGCTGTCGCGCCAGTGGGCGCCGGCCGCGGTCGCGGCGCACCGCGCGATCAAGCTGGCGCTCGATCCGAAGGGCCTCTTCAACCCGGGGAAGAAGGAGCCCTAGCCGGGGCCGGCCTCGGGACTCTCATCACCTCGCAGCTGATCGAGGATCGCCCACAACGCCTTGCGGTAGGCCTTGCTCTCGGCGACGAAGTTGTCGGTCTTCTCGGTGTTCCGGGCCAGGGACTGGGACATCTCACCGAGAACGCGCTCGTTGCGCAGGCTGTCCTGGCGCAGGACGTAGCGCCACTCGTCGTAGGACGTGCCGGTGGCTGCGATGACGTCCTCGCAGCGCGTGATGTGCTCCGCGATCCGCACCTCGAACGCGGCGCCGTGCGCCAGGTGCTCGTCCGAGAAGTCCTTGATCCCGCGCTCGAGATGCTCGTCGATCCGCGCCAGCAGCTCGTTGCCACGCTGCATGTGCGCGTCGATCTGCGCGAGGGTGACGTCTCCGGCCATAGGCGCATTGTGACAGCCGACCTGTGACATCCGCAACGCACTTCGTCACGACTCAGCCGCGATCTCGGCGCGAACCTACGCACTCAGCGTGAGCTTGCTCGGCCCCGCCCGAAAGCCCAGCTCGACGAGCATCGGCTCGTGCGGCGAGCCGACGACCGGCTCCCCGTCGACACGCTCCACCGACAGCTTGCGCCCGCGCCCCGCCACCACGAACGCGGCCAGCGCCTCGAACGCCGCGTACAGGCGCACGTCGGCGCGGTCGACGAGCGTGACGATCCCGCGACCGCCCTTCTCGACGTAGAGGACCGGCTCCGCGCCCGCGAGCACGACGTACGCGCCGCGCACGCGCCCCGGGCGCCGCGCGGCCGCCGTCTGCCCGCTGCCGCCGAGGGCGTGCTCCTCGCGCCTGGGCCACGGCAGCGCCGCGCCGTAGGGCTGCGCCGGATCGGTCGCGGCGAGCACGATCGGCGGCGCCTCCTCGACGACCCGCTGCGCGCGCAGGCGCTCGACCGCTCCCGGCAGCGCGAACTGCGCGCCGCCGAGTCCCTCGACGAAGTAGCCGCGCCGGCAGATCCCGAGCGTCTCGAGCTGCGACAGCGCGTCGTAGAGGATTGAGAAGCCGCCGACGACCCCCTCGGCGAGGACCTGCTCGCGCGTCACGATCCCGTAGCGCTCGAGCAGCAGCTCGGCCACCGTGCGGCGGCGCTGGCCGGGCTCCGGCTCCCGCCGGAAGATCGAGTCCGTGAGCGCCCAGCGACCCTGCACCACGGCCGCGGCGCCCGTGCGCCGCGTACCGAACCGCCGCGCGCCGTGGCGAGGCCCGCCGCGCTGCGCACGCGCCAGCGTCAGCCGCGGCGCACGCAACGGCGCGAACGCGTCGTTGGTCACCTCGCCCGCCCAGACGAGATCCCACAGCGCCTCCTGCACCTGCTCCGGCGTCAGCGCGATCTCGGCGAGCAGGTCGGTGAAGAAGCACGGCGACTGCGTCAGCCGCGCGCGCAGCAGCGCGTGCTCGGGCTCGGCCGGCGGCGTCGCCGCGGCCGCGCGCGACGCCGGCGTCCCGCCCGGGCGGCCGATCGCCTCGGCGTCGTCGCGGAAGTACAGCGCGACGCGGCCCGTCGAGCGCCCGAGCGACCCGGCGCCGACCCAGACGACCTCGCCCGACGCACACAGCTGATCCAGCCACGTGGTCGAGTACGCGCCGGTGCGCCGCGGCAGCACGTCGAGCTCCCACACCTCGGCCGGCAGCGCGAGGCCCTGCAGCGCGACGAGCACCTCGCGCAGCCGGTCGATGCCGGCCCCGGCCGCCGGATGGCGATCGACGCCCTGCCACGACGGCATGAACGCCGCGAGCGCGCGCTGGTCGGCCGGCTCGATCTCCTTGCGCAGCGCCGCCAGCGACGCGCGCCGCAGGCGCCGCAGGACCTCGGTGTCACACCACTCGGGCTCGCCCGGCCGTCCCCCGGGACGCAGCTCGCCGCGCACGAGGTCGCCTCCGGCCTCCAACGCCTCGAGCACCGCCGTCGGGTCGACGCCGTAGCGCGCGCGCAGCTCGGCGGTCGTGAACGGGCCGTGCGTGCGCGCGTAGCGCGCGACGAGCTTGCTCAGCGCGCCGGGCACGTCCGCGGTGAACGCGTCCGGCAGGCCGCCCGGCGCCATCGTGCCGAGCGCGTCGCGATACAGGCCCGCGTCGTCGGCGGCGACCCAGCGCGGCTCGCCGCCGATGCGCAGCCGTACCGCGCGCCGCTCGGCGGCGAGCGCGTCGAGCATCCCGTCCGCTTCGACGCCCGCCATGACGCGGTCGCGGACCTCGTCGAGCGTGAGGTCGCCGACGCGGCGCAGGACGTCGGCGAGCGCGTCGCGCGTCTCGGCGCGGGTGCGGTCGGAGCGGTGCTGGAGATCGGCCTCGACCTGATCCAGCGCGCCCGGGTCGATGAGCTCGCGCAGCTCCTCCTGGCCGAGCAGCTCGCGCAGCAGGTCGCGATCGAGCGACAGCGCGGCCGCGCGCCGCTCGGCGTTCGGCGCGTCGCCCTCGTACATGTACGTCGCGACGTAGTCGAACAGCAGCGACGACGCGAACGGCGACGCGGTCGGGGTCTGCACCTCGACGAGCGACAGCTCGCGCGCGTGCAGGCCGCGCAGCAGCTCGACGAGGCCGGGCACGTCGAGCACGTCGCGCAGGCACTCGCGGTAGGTCTCGAGGATGATCGGGAAATCGGGGTAGCGCTTGGCGACCTCGAGCAGCGACTGCGACTTCAGCCGCTGCTGCCACAGCGGCGTGCGGCGGCCCGGGTACGCGCGCGGGATCAGCAGCGCGCGACCGGCGTTCTCGCGGAAGCGCGCGCCGAACAGCGCGCTGGACGCGAGCTCCTGCACGACCGCGTCCTCGATCTCGTCGGGTTCGATCATGACCAGCTCCGCGCCCGGCGGTTCGTCGGCGTCGGGGAGGTGGACGATGATCCCGTCGTCGGACCAGATCGCGTCGGACTCCAGGCCGTACTGCTCGCGGATGCGGCGCGACAGCGCGAGCCCCCACGCCGCGTGGACACGGCCTCCGTACGGCGACAGCACGCACAGCCGCCAGTCGCCGATCTCGTCGCGGAAGCGCTCGACGACGATCGTGCGGTCGGACGGGATCACGCGCGTCGCCGCCTGCTGCTCGAGCAGGAAGTCGAGCAGGTTCCTCGCCGCGAGCGGATCGAGGTCGTAGTCGGCCTCGAGGGTCGCCGCGGACTGGTCGACGGCCCAGCGGCTGAACGCCCCGATCGCGCGGCCGAGCTGCATCGGGCGCCCGACGCCGTCGCCCTTCCAGAACGGGACGGCACCCGGCGCGCCCGGCGCGGGCGTAACGATGACGCGGTCGCGACCGATCTCCTCGATGCGCCAGGTCGAGGCGCCGAGCAGGAACGTCTGGCCGGGGCGCGCCTCGTAGACCATCTCCTCGTCGAGCTCGCCGACGCGGCGGCCGTCGGGCAGGGTGACGCTGAAGAGGCCGCGATCGGGGATCGTGCCGGCGTTCGTGACGACGAGCTGGCGCGCGCCCTTGCGCGCGCGGATCGTCCCGCCGACGCGATCCCACACGATCCGCGCGCGCAGCTCGCCGAACTCCGCCGACGGGTAGCGGCCGTCGAGCATGTCGAGCACGTTCTCCAGCAGCGCGCGCGACAGCCCCGCGTAGGAGTGCGTGCGCGTGACGAGCGCGAAGAGGTCGTCGACGGACACGGCCTCGTCGTCCTCGACGCTCGCCGCGATCGCGACGATCTGCTGGGCGAGCACGTCGAGCGCGTTGCGCGGCACGACGGTCGGCTCGATCTCCCCGCCGCGCATGAGCTTGCAGACGACCGCGCACTCGAGCAGGTCGGCACGGAACTTCGGGAAGATGCGGCCCTTGGACGTGTCGCCGACGTTGTGGCCGGCGCGCCCGATCCGCTGCAGGCCGCGCGCGACCGACTTCGGCGACTCGACCTGCAGCACGAGGTCGACCGCGCCCATGTCGATCCCCAGCTCGAGCGACGAGGTCGCGACGAGGCACGGCAGCTCGCCCGCCTTGAGCATCTCCTCGACGACGAGCCGCTCCTCGTGGGCGAGCGAGCCGTGGTGCGCGCGCGCGACGTCCTTCGGTGCCACCCCCTCCGGCAGGTCGGCGTTGGCGAGCTCGTTGAGGCGGATCGCGAGGCGCTCGGCGCCCCGGCGGGCGTTGACGAAGACGATCGTCGAGCGGTGCGCGCGCACGAGCTTCAGGATCTCGGGGTAGATCGCCGGCCAGATCGAACGGCGCGTGGCCTCGCCGCCCACGAGCGGATCCAGCGGGTCGGTCGTCGGAGTGCCGGCGGGGAGCTGGTCGGGCTCGACCATCGACTCGACCGGGACGTGGATCTTCAGGTCCAGCGGCTTGCGCACGCCCGTGTCGACGATCGTGCACCGCCGCAGCGGCCCGACCATGAAGCGCCCGACCTCCTCGAGCGGGTTCTGCGTCGCGCTCAGCCCGATCCGCTGCGGCTCCACCTTCGATGACGACGCGCGATCGCCCTCCTGCAGCGCGGCGAGGCGCTCGAGCGTCAGCGCGAGGTGCGACCCGCGCTTCGTCGCGGCGACGGCGTGGATCTCGTCGACGATGATCGCCTCGACGCCGGTGAGGATCTCGCGCGCGCCGCTGGAGAGCATCAGGTACAGCGACTCCGGCGTCGTGATGAGGATGTCGGGCGGGTGGCGGCGCATCGCGGCGCGGTCGCGCTGCGGCGTGTCGCCCGTGCGCACGCCGACGGTCAGCTCGGCGACCGCCGACGAGCCGGCGGCGATCCCGCGCAGCGGCGCGCGCAGGTTGCGGTCGATGTCGTAGGCGAGCGCCTTCAGCGGCGACACGTAGACCAGGCGCGTGCCGCGCCCCGCGCCTGGCTCGCGCGACAGGCGGTCGAGCGCCCACAGGAACGCCGCCAGCGTCTTGCCCGAGCCGGTCGGCGCCGAGATCAGCACGTGCTCGCCGGTCGCGATCGCCGGCCAGGCCTGCGCCTGGACCTCGGTCGGACCCTCGAAGGCCGCCTCGAACCAGCCGCGGACGGTCGGCGTGAAGTGCGACAGCGGCATGCGACGAGGCTAGCCACGGTTGTGGCCACCTGCTGTCCGCAACGATCGCCGGAGCACCGCGTCGATCATGTCCGGTGTCAGCCGGCCCGTGAACGTGTTCTGCTGGCTCGGGTGAAACGTGCCGAGCAGGACCGGCGCGCCCGGCAGGCGCAGCTCCGCTCCGTGCGCGAAGCGCGGGCGCGGCGACGGGATCGCGATCGCGCGCGCGGCGAGCAGGCGCAGCGCCGCGGCCCACGCGAACGCGCCGAGGCAGACGATCGCGCGCAGCCGGTCCAGCGCCTCGAGCTCGCGCAGCGCGAACGGCAGGCACGCGTCGCGCTCGGCGGGCGTCGGCTTGTTCCCCGGCGGCGCGCAGCGCACGGCCGCCGCGATCCACGCGTCGCGCAGCTGTAGGCCGTCGCCGGCGTGGCGCGACGTCGGCTGGTTGGCGAAGCCGGTGCGGTGCAGCGCGCCGAAGAGGAAGTCGCCCGAGCGATCGCCGGTGAAGACGCGGCCGGTGCGGTTGGCGCCGTGCGCGGCGGGCGCGAGCCCGAGGATCAGCACGCGCGCGGCCGGGTCGCCGAAGCCCGGGATCGGCCGGCCCCAGTACGTCTCGTCCGCGAATGCCGCGCGCTTCTCGCGCGCCACGAGCTCGCGCCACGCGACGAGCCGCGGGCAGCGCCGGCACGCGACGATCTCGCGATCGAGCTCGGCGAGGGCGCCGTCAGCCGTCATCCGAGCGCCCGCCCGGCGATTGCGACAGCAGCCCGAGGATGAGGCGCTCGACGATCGGCTGCAGGTCGGTCACGCGCGCCGGGTGGCCCGTGCGCAGCTGGCGCGAGATCAGCTCGAACGTCGCACCGACGATCGCCAGCGCGTCGTCGGGCGAGACGTACGCCGGGCCGCCGCCGCGCTCCGCGGCGCGCACGGTCTGCTCGTACATGACCTGTGCGATCGCGCTCAGCGCGTTGTCGCGCAGCTCGGCGACGCGCGGCCCGGCGCCGACCGTCTCGACGAGCATCGCCTGCGCCATCGCGGGGTTCGCGTCGATGCTGTCGAGGATCGCCCGCAGCCCGGCGCGGTGGCGCGCCTCGAAGTCCAGCCCGTTCGCGCGCGACGCCTCGACGAGCGACTGCGCGAACGACGACGACGCGTACTCGAAGAGCGACACGAGGCACTCCTCCTTGTTGGCGAAGTGCTCGTAGAACGTCGCCTTCGACATGCCCGCCTCGCGGCTGATCGCCTCGGCGCTGGCCTCGGCGTAGCCGACGCGCGAGAAGACCGCCGCAGCGGCCTCGAACAGGCGCTGCCTCTGCGCCTGCAGGCGGACCTGCAGCGGCGGCGCGTGGCGGCCGCGCGGGATCGGCGCGGGTGAGGGCGTGAGCTCGGTCACGACGGCGCAGTCTAGATAGGCTCCCGCGCGTGAGAACAGTCGTCGCCCTCGGTCTGCTGGCCGTGCTCCTCGCCGGTTGCGGCGCCAGCGCACCCCGCGACTCGGCGAAGAAGTTCAAGGGCGATCAGCAGAAGGTGGCCGCCGTCATCGAGAGCCTCGAGACCGCCGCGCGCGACAACAAGCCCAACGACGTCTGCGGCAAGCTCTTCACGGCCGGCCGGCTCAAGCTGCTCGAGCAGCAGGGGACCAACTGCAAGACGGGGGTCAAGGAGGCGTTCTCCGACGCCGACACCCTCGACCTCACCGTCAAGTCCGTCGCGATCACCGGCACGTCGGCGGTCGCGACCATCGTCTCGGGCACGGGCTCCAAGCAGGAGACCGACAAGCTCGACCTGCTGCGCTCCGGGACGACCTGGCAGATCGACTCGCTCGGCTCCTAGCGAGCCGCGCGAGCCCGGCCGCCGCCGGGCTCAGTCCTCCAGCCGCGAGCCGTACTGGCGCGCGTAGTACTCCCGGTAGTCCCCGGAGCGGATCGGCTCCCACCACTGCGGGTTGTCGCGGTACCACGAGACGGTCTGCTCGAGACCCTCGGCGAAGTGCACCTGCGCCTCCCAGCCGAGCTCGCGGACCTTCTCGGAGCCCAGCGAGTAGCGACGGTCGTGGCCCGGGCGGTCGGTGACGTACTGCAGCAGTCGCTCGTCGGCGCCCGTCAGCTCGACGATCCGCTGGACCACCTCGATGTTCGGACACTCGTCGGGACCGCCGACGTTGTAGGCCTCGCCGGGCGTGCCGTGCTCGAGCACGTGCCCGATGCCGCGCCCGAAGTCCTCCACGTAGAGCCAGTTGCGCACCTGCATCCCGTCCCCGTAGACCGGCAGGCGATCGCCGTGCAGGGCGTTGAGGACCATCAGGGGGATCAGCTTCTCGGGGTACTGGTAGGGTCCGTAGTTGTTCGAGCCGCGGCAGATCAGCGTCTCGAGGCCGAACGTGTGGAAGTAGCTGGACACGAGCAGGTCGGCGCCGGCCTTCGTCGCGCTGTACGGCGACGACGGGGCGAGCGGGGAGCTCTCGGTGAACGAGCCGTCCTCGATCGAGCCGTAGACCTCGTCCGTCGAGACCTGCAGGTAGCGCACGCCCGCGCGGCGCGCCGCTTCGAGCAGCACCCACGTGCCCAGCGCATGCGTGCGGACGAACGCGTCGGGGTCGGCGATCGAACGATCGACGTGCGTCTCGGCGGCGAAGTTGACGACCGCGTCGACGCCGCGGATCGCGTCGGCCACCGCGGCCGCGTCCTCGATCCCGGCGTGCACGAAGCCGACGTCGAGGCCCGCGAGGTTCTCGCGGCGCCCGGCGTAGGTGAGCTTGTCGAGCACGACGATCTCGTCGTCGTGGTCGCGCAGGCGCAGCCGCACGAAGTTCGAGCCGATGAAGCCGGCCCCGCCGCAGACGAGCAGCTTCATGCCGTCACCCGCGTGGCGAGGTATTCCGCGACGCCGTCCTGCCACGGCGCGAGCGACACCGCATCCGCTCGCTCGGAGCCGAGCACGCTGTAGGCCGGGCGCTTCGCGGGGCGCACGAACTGCTCGCTGGTCGCGGGGAGCACGCGGCAGTCCAGGCCGGCGCGCCGGAAGACCTCGGACGCGAGCTCGTTCCACGAGCACGAGCCCGCACCGGCGACGTGATGGATGCCGGTCGCGTCCGGGCGCTCGGCGAGCGCCACGAGCGCGCCGGCGAGATGGCCCGTCCACGTCGGGCAGCCGACCTGATCGGTCACGACCGAGACCTCCTCACGCTGCGCGCCGAGCGCCAGCATCGTGTCGACGAAGTTCTTGCCGCCGGCGCCGAACAGCCACGCCGTGCGCACGATCGCGTGGCGCGGGTTGGCCACCGCGACGGCACGCTCGCCGGCGAGCTTGGACGCGCCGTAGACGCCGAGCGGCCCGGTGGCGTCGGACTCGAGCCACGGCTCGCGCTTGGAGCCGTCGAAGACGTAGTCCGTCGACACGTGCACGATCGTCGCCCCGGCCGCAGCGGCGGCGGCCGCGACGTTGCCGGCACCGGCGGCGTTGACGGCCTCCGCGCCGGCGGGGTCGCTCTCGGCACCGTCGACGTCGGTGTAGGCCGCGCAGTTGACGACCGCCTGCGCACCGTGATCGGCGACCGCGCGCGTCAGCGCAGCGGCATCGGCGACGTCGAGGTCGGCGCGCGCCGCGGCGAGCACGTCGTGCCCGCTGCGGCCCGCGGCCTCGACGACCGCCCGCCCGAGCATCCCGCCCGCGCCCGTCACGAGCAGCCTCACAGGATCCCGATCTCGGAGTTGCCTGCAACCTCGACGACGGCCGCGCCGAGCAACCCAGCCCGGCCTGTGGAGCGGCAGCCTCACAGGATCCCGATCTCGGAGTTGTCTCCGACCATGAAGCGGTACGCGCGCGGCTGGCGCTCTCCGCGCGAGATCGTGACGTTGCGCCCGAGCAGCGAGGACTCCATCCGGCCCTCGAGCTTGGACACCGTGCAGCCGGTCAGCAGGATCGAGTGCTCGACCTCCGCCTCGCAGATGACGCAGTCCTCGCCGATCGCCGTGTACGGCCCGACGTAGCAGTCGGTCAGCGTCGTGCGCGCGCCGATGATCGCGGGCCCGCGGACGATCGTGCGCTCCAGCCGCGCGCCGGGCTCGATCACGACGCGGCCCTCGCACTGCGAGTCGACGAGCTCGCCCTCGATGCGCCGCTGCACGCGGTCGAGCACGAGCCGGTTGGCCTCGAGCATGTCGTCGAGGCGGCCGGTGTCCTTCCACCAGCCGCGCACGATGTGCGGCTCGACGCGCTTGCCGCCGTCGACCAGGTACTGGATCGCGTCGGTGATCTCGAGCTCGCCGCGCGCGCTCGGCTCGATCGCGCGCGAGGCGTCGTGGATGCCGGCGGTGAACATGTAGACCCCGACGAGCGCGAGGTCGGTCGCCGGCTCGGCCGGCTTCTCGACGAGCCGCACGACGCGGCCGTCCTGCAGCTCGGCGACGCCGAAGTTCTGTGGGTCGGGGACGGGCGTCAGCAGGATCAGCGCATCCGGCCCGCTGGACCGGAACGAGTCCACGAGCTCCGTGATGCCGCCCTGCAGGAGGTTGTCGCCGAGGTACATGACGAACGGCTCCCCGTCGAGGAACGTCTCGGCCGTCAGCGCCGCGTGCGCGAGGCCGAGCGGCTCGTCCTGCTCGACGTACGTGATCCGCACGCCGAACTGCGACCCGTCGCCGGCCGCCTCGCGGATCTCGTCGCCGGTCTCCGGGGCGATGATGATCCCGACCTCCTCGATCCCGGCCTCCGCCATCGCCTCGATGCCGTAGAAGAGCACCGGCTTGTTGGCGACCGGAACGAGCTGCTTGGCGCTCGTGTGGGTGATCGGCCGTAAGCGCGTGCCCTTGCCGCCGGAGAGGATGAGCCCCTTCATCGGGATGCCCTCCCTTGCGGCGCGGGCTGCGGCGCGCGGTCGCTGTCGCGGTGGATCGTCTGCTCGCGGCGGTTCACGGGCGGGACTGTAGCCAGCCCCGCCCGTGCGCCGTCATCGGAGTGCTACTTGTCCTTGAAGATGTACACCGTCTCGCAGTGCTTGATCTTCTTGGCCTCGTTGCGGTTCAGGCGGATCTTGTCCTTGCCCGAGCCGCAGTCGGCGCTGGCGGCCGGGCCGGCCGTCGCGATGTTGATGTAGTCGACGCCCGCGCCACCCAGCACGCGGTCACGGCCGAACGAGGCGCTGATCGTGTCGTTGCCGTTGCCGCCGGACAGGTAGTCCGTACCCGGCCCGCCGTTGAGGTGATCGTTGCCCGTGGAGCCGTACAGCCTGTCGTTGCCGAGGCCTCCGGACAGCGTGTCGCCGCCCGTGTTGCCCTCGATGCAGTCGTTGCCGCGACCGCCGTCGATCTTGTCGTTGCCGCCACGGCCGAGGATCCGGTCGGCGCCGTTCGTGCCCGTGATGCGGTCGGCCTTGTTCGTGCCGACGATCGCGAACTTGGGTGCTCCGTTGCCGGCCAGGCACGCACTGAGCCCGTACTTCTTGCGGGCGATGGCGAGCGGGACGACGGTGCCGCCGCTGGGACCCTGGAACGGACGGCCGACGACGATGTCGGGCTGGCCGGAGCCGGTGACCCCGCCCTCCTTGATGACGCAGTAGTTCGACACCAGGTCGAGGACCGAGCCGTTGGGGCAGACGCCCGTCGGGTTGGAGCCGTCGTTCTGCTTGGTCGGATCGCAGACCGGCCCGTTGAAGCCGACCTTGCTCTCGGCCACGACGAGGTCGACCACCGGCGTGCCGTTGCCCTGGATGATCTTGACGTGCAGCGCACGCACGGTCAGCGAGCCGTCGGCGCCGATGACCTTCTCGTTGGGAACGATGCTGACGAGGAAGCCGAGCGGCTTCAGCGCGTTCGTGAGCGCCGTGACGAGCCCGTCCAGCGG
Source organism: Solirubrobacteraceae bacterium (assembly GCA_036271815.1). Taxonomy (GTDB): domain Bacteria; phylum Actinomycetota; class Thermoleophilia; order Solirubrobacterales; family Solirubrobacteraceae; genus CADCVQ01. Next base: position 21,692 of record DATAZX010000081.1, on the reverse strand, counting down.
CACCGCCGCGCCGAGGACCGTGAGGTCGGCGACCTGGCTGGTCCCGTTGAGCACCGGCGTCGTCGAGCCCGGGTTGCAGGTCGCTGTCGCGTTCGACGTCGCGGCCTTGACCCCGAGCAGCGAGGGCGATCCGGCGGGGATCGCGATCTGCAGGTTCTCGGCCTTGGCCGTCGAGGTCACGTTCTGCTGGATCGCGCGGCCGAGCTCCGGCGAGATGTCGGTCTTGGCCGACGTCGTGTCGGCGCCGATGAGGTTCTGCGGGATCGCGAGCTGCGTCGCCGTGTTGCCCGCGCCGGTCTCGGCGTCAGCACACTGCGCGTGATCGGGATCGCCGCCGTTGGCGGTGTTGATGTTGCCGTTCGCCACGATCGGCTCGACGCGGTTCTGTCCGCTGACCGATGCATACAGCGGGCTCGCACGGCATTTCCAGACGGGCAACGTCGTGTACGCCTGCGCGCTCTGCGCCATGACGAGAGCCCCTGCCGCGGTCACGAGGACCACCAAAAGTTTGCGGGTCATGCAAGTTCTCCCTGCTGGTTTGTGATCGCGCCGGTGCGCTGGCCTGCTCCGCCCGGCACTCCCTCTTTGAAAGGCGATCGATCGCCCCTTATACGAGGGGTAGCTCCCCCGTGCGTCAACGCACGCCCCCCTCCATCTACCCGATGCACATCTCATCTAGCTCTGACAGGTCATCTACCGTACCGGCCGTCCTGGCGCAAGTGCGCTCTTCGCGCGATTTCCATCTTCCCCGCGCACGCGGACAGTCCTCTCGGACCCTGAGAATCGCGGTCGGGCGCCTCGGACGCCGGCCCTCGGGGACGATCAGCGGATCGCCGGAGCGCGCAGGCGCTCCACGGCGGCGAGCACGGCGTCGCGCGCGTCGGCGGGCTCGAGCACGGCGGCGTCGCCGCCCTCGGCGAGCACGTCGCGGACGAGGAAGTCGGTGCCCTTGAAGCTCAGCTCGACGATCACCGAGCCGTCGGCCAGCTCCTCGGCGACGCGCCGCTCCTCGCGCGCCCAGCGCGCGCGCTCCGGCGAGACCCACACCCGCGCCACCCGCGACGCGGCGACCTCGCCGGTCCGCAGCCAGCCGTCGACCTCGCCGGCCGGGTCGACCTCGGGCCGCGGCTCGAAGGTCGTGTCGGTGACCTCGGCGTGGCGGATGCGGTCGAGGCGGAAGTGGCGCACGTCGTCGCGGTCCGGGTCGAAGCACGCGACGTACCAGCCCTCGCGACCGTTCATCAGCGCGTAGGGCTCGACGACGCGCGCGGAGAACTCGTCCTCGTTGGGCTTGTAGTAGTCCAGGCGCAGCAGGCGTCGCGTCATGATCGCCTCGGATGCCAGGCGCGCGATCGCGGAGTCGTCGCCGCCGGCGTCGGCGACGTGCAGGCCCTGCTCCATCGGATCGGCGCCGAGCGCGTCGACGATCTTCTTGCGCGACGAGGCCAGCGACCCCTCGGGCAGGTGCTCCCCGATGAGGTCGATCGCGGCGACGAGCGCCTTCGCCTCGACCGGCAGCAGCCGCGCGGGGCGCGCGAAGTTGTCCGAGTAGGGCTCGGGGTCGACCTCGATCAGGCCGCCGTCGGCGATCTCCGCGTAGAGGACGTACGAGCCGCCGCCGAAGTTCACGACGTTGAGGACGTTGATGTCCTCGCGTAACTCGGCGTCGGAGATCTGCATCTGCTCGCAGACGTCGGCGGCCTGCAGCGGCAGGCCGGCGCGACCGGCCTGGATCAGGATCGACGCGAGCGTCACCAGGCGCGCGATCCGCTCGGGCCTGATCGCGGCCTCGGTGCGCCGCGAGCTGCCGTTGGACGCGACCGCCGCCGGGTCGGGCTCCTTCGGCGCGACCGCCGGTGCCAGCTCCAGCGCGGGGCGCGTCCCGTCGGCGCCGTCGCGATGGCGCTCGTAGAGCAGCTCGACGCGATCGGCCAGCTCCTGCTCGAGCTCGGGCGGACCGAGGACGCGGGCGTGCTCGCCGAGGCGCAGCGCCCACGTCGCGAGCTGGCGGCGGTCGGCATAGCGCGTCTCGAAGACGATGTCTCCGGGCTTGCCGGTCTCGGCCGGGCGAACGTCGCCGAAGCGGCCGAAGTGGCGCTCGATCTGCCAGGCGATCCGCTCGGAGATCCAGACCTCCGCGGTCTCGCCCGCGTCGCCGAACTGCCACACGGCGCGGTTGGCGTAGGCGCGCGGGTCGAAGTCGTCGGGCCTGCCCTTGAAGTCGTGCTCGGACTTCGTCGCGTAGGCGACCTTGCCCTGGATCCGCGACAGCCGGAAGACGCGCAGCGCGTTGCGCTCGTGCGCGTGGCCGAGGAGGTAGAACTGCCCGCCCTGGAAGAGCAGGTGGTACGGATCGACCTTGCGCGTCCCGGTCGCGTCGCGCGCCATCGTGTAGTAGTCGAACGTGATCGTCTTGTTGCGGAAGATCGCCGTCTCGATCTTCGCCAGGCGCTGCGAGAGGTCGTGGCCGCCCGCCGACGCCGTGATCCCGAGCGCGACCGTGCGCTGCTCGGGCGAGCGCAGCGGGTTGGCGCGCCCCCACGAGATCTGTTGCAGCGCGAGGCGCAGCGGCTCGGCGTAGGCGAACTCGCCGTCCAGCAGCGACAGCGCCATCTGCAGCGCGGCGAGCTCGCCGTCGGTGAAGGCGATCGCGGGCAGGTGGAAGTTCTCCGGGCGCAGCGAGTAGTTCTCCTGCTCGGCGATCCCGTCGACGGGACGCTCGACGGTCAGCACGATCCCGAGCGAGTCGAGCTCCGAGCGGTCGGCGTAGAAGCGCCGCGCGAAGGCGTCCTCGTTCATCGTGCTGTAGCCCTCGACGTCGCGCCGGATCTCGAGCGCGGTCACCGGCCGGCGCTCCGCCATGAGGTACGAGATCAGGGAGAGCTGGCGGATGAGCTTCTCCGTGTCCTTGGCCATGCGCGACACGATACGACCCGCCGTCGCACCCGCCCGCACGCTGGCCCTGAGTCGGGACGCTCTTTGCGCACTTTTCGCGCAGTCCGCGTGCGGTACGCCACAGATGGCGCCCGAGGCGCCGTCAGGCCGCTTCGCGCACCTGCTCGCCCGCGGGCGCGAAGTACGCCCCGCCGCCGATCGCGCGGTCATAGCGCGACCAGCGCTCGCCGGACGGCAGCTCCTTCTCGAGCCGGTCGAACGACCCGAGCCGTCCGCCGAGGTTGTCGCAGAAGTGCACGAGAGTCGCCTCGCGCGTGCATGGCAGCACCGGGCTGCCGTGCTCCAGGCTGCCGTGGTGGCTGAGGATGATGTGCAGGATCGCCTCCGCCGTGCCCGGATCGAAGCCGTCGATGTCGTCGATGAGGCGCCGCACGCGGTAGTAGCCGAGCGGGATCTCGCCCTGGAGCTTGCCGGCGTCGGTCATCTCGATCGCCGCGCCGGCGAAGGCGTACGCGTCGAGCTTGCCGATGTCGTGCAGCAGCGCGCCGGTGACCGCGACATCGCGGTCGATGCCGCCGAACGTGGCACTGATCGCGCTGACCGCCTGCGCAACGGACAGCGAGTGCTCCAGCAGGCCGTGGCGGTAGGCCTGGTGGAAGCGCTTCGCCGCGGGCGCCGTGCGGTAGCGCTGCCAGGTCGCGGCGCGCGGTCCGAAGACGGCGTCGAGCAGGCGGCGCAGGTCGGGGCTCTGGACGGTGCCGACGAGCTCGCGCAGATCGGCCTCCATCAGCGTCGCGGAGCGCGGCGGCCCGTCGTGCAGATCCGCCTCGAGGTAGCTCCCCGCCGCTGCGACCGCGAGGCTCGCGGGCTTGAGCTCGAGGCCGTCGGTCCCGCTGCGGCGCACGGTTCCGCGGACGCGCAGGGGTGCGCCTACGGTCGCGATCGCGCTCGTTCGGGCGACGTCCTCGCAGACCAGCACGCGCAGCGACCCGGTCCGGTCGCCGAGCGCGAGGCGCAGCTCCTGACCGCCGTCGTGCGTCGCGCGCAACTCGGCCTCGCGGACGAGCAGCACGGCGTCGACGTCGATGCCCTCTTGCAGGTCTTTCACGAACATGGGGCACACGGTGGCAAGCCCTGCGGACGGATTCGAATGGGCGCTCGCGGCGGCCGTCGTGAACGACAGCTTGCAGGAGCGGAGCGCGGCGCGCGAAGCGGCGTAACCCCGCCGAACGCCGGGGTACAGTGAGGTTGTGATCCCCCGGCGCATCCTGCTCGCATGCTGTGCCGTCGTCCTCGCGCTCACGGCCACCCCCGCGGGTGCCACGCCGCCGCTTCCGACCGAGCCGATCGCTGCCGGCGTCACCGCCGCCGGCGTCGACCTGTCGGGCCTCACGACCGACCAGGCCGCCCAGAGGCTCGAGGCGCTCCGCGCCCGCCTCGAGGACGGCACGGTCACCGTGCGGGCCGCCGATCTGCTCTTCAAGCTCAAGACCTCCGACGCGAACGTCGCCTTCGATGCGCAGCTCACCGCGCGCCGCGCCCTCTACGCCGGCCGCGCCGCGGGAGGCGCCCCCGTCGACGTGGCGCTGGGCGTGACGGACTCCCAGGACGCGGTTCAGGCGTTCGCCGGTCGGGTGGCCAAGCGCCTCGGCCGGCCCGCGCGCGACGCCAAGGCGGTCATCTCGCTGCACAAGGTCCGCGTGACGCACTCGGCCGACGGGCGTGGCATCGACGCCACCGCGCTCGCGCGGCAGATCTCCAAGGCGCTCGCCGATCCGCGCGTCGGCCGCGTCCTGGAGCCGAAGCTGCAGAAGGTCAAGCCGAAGGTCACGGCCGCCGCGGCGCGCAAGAGCGTCAGCACCGTGATCACCGTCGACCAGTCGGAGTTCACGCTGCGGCTGTTCAAGGACCTGAAGGTCGTGAAGACCTACAAGGTGGCGGTGGGCCAGCCGCAGTACCCGACCCCGAATGGACGCTTCGCCGTGCAGGACAAGCAGGTCAACCCCGTCTGGTCGGTCCCGAACAGTCCCTGGGCCGGCGAGCTCGGCGGCACGACGGTCGAGGGCGGCAGCGCCGCCAACCCGTTGAAGGCGCGCTGGATGGGGCTCGTCGACGGGGTCGGCATCCACGGCACCGGCGAGGATGCGTCGATCGGGTCGCGCGCGTCGCACGGCTGCATCCGGATGCACGTGCCCGACGTCATCAAGCTGTTCGCGCGGGTGCCGGTCGGCACCCCCGTCCTCATCGGCTCCTGAGCGCGCCCGGCGGCGCGGCCGGCGCGCCGGACGGCCCGGCGGCAGGCGCCGGCACGGGCGCGGCGCTCGCGCAGAGCCCGCTGATCGTCACCGCGTCGCGCAGCGGCTGCGCCTTGAGCAGCATCTCCTCGTACTCGTCGTCTGCGTCGGAGAGCATCACGATCGCGCCGCCGGAGCCGATCGAAGCGCCCCGCTCGGTCGCGACGAGCGTGCGGATGACGATGCTGAGGTCGGCGGTGCCGTTGAGTGCCAGGTACCCGAGCGCGCCCGAGTAGACGCCGCGCGCCGAGCCCTCGAGACCGTCGACGATCTCCATCGTGCGCAGCTTCGGAGCGCCCGTCATCGATCCGCCGGGGAACGTCGCGCGCAGCAGGTCCGCGAGATCGACGTCGTCGCGCAGCAGCCCGCGGATCGTGGAGACCATCTGGTGGACGGTCTCGTAGCTCTCGACGTCCATGAGCTTGGCGACGTAGACGCTGGCGATCTGCGAGACGCGCCCGAGGTCGTTGCGCAGCAGGTCGACGATCATCAGGTGCTCGGCGCGGTCCTTCGCGCTCTTGAGCAGCGCGTCGCGCGACGCGGCGTCCTCGCGCGGGTCGGCGCGGCGGCGGGCCGTGCCCTTGATCGGCTTCGCCTCGACGCAGCGGTCGCGCCGCACGCGCAGGAAGCGCTCGGGCGAGGAGCTGAGCACGGCGCCCTCGGGCATGCGCAGGTAGGCCCCGTAGGGAGCCGGATTGACGCGGCGCAGCACGCGGTACAGGCCGAGCGTGTCGCGCGGCGCGGGCAGCTCGAGCCGGTTGGTCAGGCAGATCTCGTAGCTCTCCCCTGCCTCGAGCAGCCGCTTGCAGGCCTCGATGTTGGCGAGGTGGTGCGCGTGGCCGCGCGCGAGCTCGAACGCCGGAGCGGGCGTGCCGGGCGGTGCTGCGGGGGGCGCCGCGAGCGGGGGGAGCGCGCCCAGGGCCGTGGCCGTCTCATGCACCCAGCGCTCGGCGGCCGCGACCTGCGCGTCGCTGTGGTCCGACAGCGCGAGCAGGTGCGTCTGCCCGAGCTCGTGATCGATCGCGACGAGGCGATCGGCGAGCAGCAGGAAGGCGTCGGGAAGCTCCGCGCGGTGGGCGTCGCTCGCGCCGCAGTCGGCCTTCAGCTCGTAGCCGAGATAGCCGACGAAGCCGCCGTTGAGGTCGAACGGCAGCTGCGGGCTCGCGCTGTGCAGGCGTGCGAGCTCGCGCGACAGGTACGCGAACAGCGTCTCCTCGTGCTGCTCGCTTGCGCCGGCGCGCGTGACGGTGACCCGGCGCTCGCCGACGCGGTAGCGGACCTGCGCGCCGAGCCCGCCGAGCGCGGCGCCGAGGAACGAGAACCGCGAGAGCTTGGGGTCCACGAGGCTCGAGTCCAGCCAGAAGGCCGCCTCGCGATCGCCGAACAGGGCGGAGAACGCACGCTCCGCGTCGGGGACGGCCGCGACGACGCGGTGGCTGAAGCGCACGGCGTTCGTGCTCCGCAGCGGTGCGCGGCCGCCCGGGACGGCGGTCGTGTGCAGTGGCGCCCGCGGCGGGCCGCGGCGGGCCGGCGGCGTCAGCGCCACGAAGTTCTCGATCAGGCGCTCGCCGTGCGCGGTCCCGACCGACTCGGGATGAAACTGCACGCCCCACGCCCGCCGCAGCCGGTCGCGAATCGCCATGATCGTGCCGTCGTCGGCCCACGCGATCGCCTCGAGCTCCGCCGGCAGCCCGGGCTCGACGATCAGCGAGTGGTAGCGGACGGCGCGAAAGCCCTGCGGGATGCCGCTGAAGAGCCCCTCGCCACGGTGGAAGACGGGGCTGATGCGGCCGTGCACGATCTCCTCGGCGCGCGTGATGCGGCCCCCCCGCACGTGCGCGAGGCCCTGATGGCCGAGGCACACGCCGAGCACGGGGACGGCGTCCTGGGCAAGCGCGTCGAGGCAGATGCCGAGGTCGTGCGGGCGATCGGGGCGCCCCGGCCCCGGCGAGATGACGATGCGGTCCCAGGGCTCCGCGGCGAGCCGGTCCCAGGCGATCTCGTCGTTGCGCACGACGACCGGCTCCTCGCCCGTGACGCGGGCGAGCAGCTGGTAGAGGTTGAACGTGTACGAGTCGTAGTTGTCGATCAGCAGGGTCGCCACGCGGCGACAGCGTATGGCGCTGGAGGACTCTCCCGGCGGGTTCGGCCGGGCGGCGTGCGGCGTGGCCTCGGTGCTGCGCGGCGCCGGTGCGGCGAGGCGCGTGCGGACGCCGGTGCGGCCGGGCGCGCGCGTCGCGGACCGGCACGTGCTCGATGCGGCTGGCGCGCGCTACGGTGGCATTCCTCCGGCCCGCCTCGCCGGACACGCCCCGAGAGCGACCGTGCCACCCGCCGACCACGACACCGTCCTGCGCTGGACCGAGGAGGGGCTGCGACCGCTCGGGTCCGAACCACCGCCCGGCGCGCTGCTCGCGGCGGACTCGTTCCTCGTGTCCGACGGCACGGTGCGCGGCGACGACGCGCACTGGGAGCGCTTCGGCGGCTGGTGCGACGAGCTCGGGTTCGGACGTGACATCGTCGCGGGCTTCCGGGCGGACGTGGCGGCCGCGCTGCCGCGCACCGGGCGCTGGTTCCCGCGCGTGGAGGCGGTCGCGCCGGTCACGGTCGAACGCCGCGGGTCGCCGACCGCCCCGCGCCCTCGCGACCGAAACGCAGATGCGTACGGCTGTCGGCTTCGCCTGCGGCTGCGGCCCGCCCGCCCCGCGCTGCGCGAGGCTCGCGTCCTGCTCGGCCCGGCCGGCGACCCGCGTACCAGCCCTCGCGTCAAGGGCCCGGACCTCGAGCTGCTGCTGGCGCTTCGCTCCGAGGCCGTCGCCGCCGGGATGGACGAGCAGCTGCTGCGCGACGACCACGGACGGCTCGTCGAGGGCGCGCTCGACAGCCTCCTCTGGTGGGAGGGCGACGTCCTCTGGACGACGCCGCCGGAGGTGACGCTGCCCGGCGTGACGCGCCGGCTGCTGCTCGAGATCGCACGCGAACGGGGCGTGCGGGTCGACTGCCGCTCGCCCCAGCCGTTCGAGCTCGGCGGGCGGGAGGCGTGGCTGACGAACGCCCTGCACGGGATCCGCGTCATCACCTCGTGGGGCACCGACGCCGTGGCCGCACCCGCGGGGGCCCCGGCGCGCGCCGACGCGTGGCGCAGCGCGCTCGATCGCACGGCGCGGCATCTCGACGGCCGCTGACGGCGCGGCCACGGAGAGCCCTCTCCGGGTGTCAGGCCCGCGCCCGCTCGGGTGAGCCCATGTCGGGCGCCGCCTGCGGGATCCCCGCTCGCTTGCGGCGCCCCATCCCGGCGGCGACGGGCGATCCAGGTCTCAACCTCGGGCTTCCTCCTCCGTCGGCGTTCCGGAGCGTCGTCGTAGGCACTGTCGACGAGAGCGCGCCTTCCAGACCCGAGCTGCTCGCCATCCCTGCCATGCTCTGGGCAGCCTTGCCAGAAGCACCTGTCCACGAGTACCGCCACCCGCCGCGCGGAAGATGCTGTCCACCTCGACTCAGACCTCGCTTGTCTGGAGGATCATCCTTCCGAAGCCGCGCGCCTTCGCGATGGAACTCCGCTCGCCGCGCTTCGTCCAGCGTCGCGCCAGACCAACCATGAACGTGGACACCGCAGTACCCGTGAGATGCGGATAATCGGGATGCTCTAGGGAAGCGGGCATCGTGAGCTCTCGGCCTAGCCCGACCCCAGCTGCCGTCGCCCGCTCCGCTCTCGAGAGCGTGCTGCCACGGCTTGTAGCTGGCGATGAGGCATTGGCTCGGGAGGCGAGTCATCCCCCGGCGAACGCCAAGCTTTGGCTCGATGACCTGCTCTCGCGGATCGACACGTATCGCGACGGAATGCTCACGCTACTTGCCTTCCCGGTCGCCGTCGGTCATCCGATGAACCTCACCACCGTCAAGCTGGCGGGTGCGCGAGGGGTAGCGCAGCGCGTCGCCGAGCTGCTTGCCGAGCACGAGATCCCCGGACGCAAGGACGCGCTGCAGACGATCGCCAAGGGCAGCCCGAACTACATGGGACGAGACCGCGACGCCTGGAATGAGCTTTTGGCCTGGGCCTCAGAGCAGACGGATGTAGGGAACATCCGCCGAGCATGGCTGTACCTGCTCGCGGGGGTTGCGGCAACTGCGCGATCGGTACCGCCACTTCCGCCTATCGACACTTCTCGACTCAGCTTTCCGGCAACGGCGGGGCTTCTCGACGAACTACTCTCGACTCCGTCCAATGGGGCATACGAGCAATTCGTCTTCGCGGCTCTCCTACACGCGTACGTCGAGCAACTCGGCATCCGAGCGAACGAGCGAGTAGCCACCAAGTCCCTTAACGCGGCGGACGCAAGCGCAATGGCCGCAGGCGACGTCCAGCACCTCGCGGGCGGCCAGGTGCTCGAGGCATATGAGATCACGGCCAACGACTGGCGCACCAAAGTCACGCAAGCGGTCGAGGCGCTCAGGCGGTACGACCTTGCGCGCGTCCACATCGTCGGTGCCGCACGCGATGTCTCTGCAGACGAGATCGCTGCGGCCCTGCCCGGCAATCTCGATGTGTCCGTCCTCGACGTTCACCATGAGGTGCGCTCCCTGACCCACCGGCTACTGAAGCCTGCGCGCCGCGACACCATCGAGCGGCTGTACGATCACCTTGTCCATCGGCAGCCTCGCGAGGATCTCGTTGTCACCCTTGTCGATGCGCTCAAGCGGCGCGGACTCGTGGAGCCATCGTGAGAGCGTCATGCAACGCACCGCCGACCGCCTCCGCGAGACACGGCGGGACGGCATTCCCGACGAGCGTGTACTGGGCGCTTCTTGGACCGGCGAAGCGCGCTTCGCCAGGGAATGTTTGAAGCGCGGCACTCTCGGCAACGGTGATGCGACGAGCACCCTCGACGCGCCCACTGCGTGGCCTCCCGCCGTCCATCAAATGAGCGTGATAGGCGGGGACGATGCGGAGCGTGTCGACGAACGGCGTCTTGTTCCCGCCGGCAGAAGCCAGGATCGTCCGCGCCGGCGCGGCAAGATCGATCGGACGACCACCTCCGTTGAAGAGGAGGCCGTCGTACGGACTCGGACGAAGATCGGGCTTCCGGGCGTACGTGACGATCGATCGGTTGGGGTCCCCGAACGGCTCGTCAACGGACAGCACCGACCCCGCCGGAAGCCACGGATGCCGCCGCCCCGGTCCGTGCGTGGGCAATGGGAAGTCGAACCGGCCGTTGCGCGTTCCCACGATGAACACGCGTTCGCGGCGCTGCGGCACTCCGAAGTCCGTTGCCGCCAGCGTCGTCCACGAGACCACGAATCCACGGTCGGCGAGTTCGTCGAGGAGCGCACGCAGGTACGCAGCTGTGCTGCCTCGTCCCAGTCCAGCGACGTTCTCGATGAGGACACCGTCCGGTTGAACCTCGTCGAGCACATGGAGAAAGGCCGGGAACCCATCGCGCGGGTCCTCGGCACCACGACGCAGTCCTCCGGTCGAGAATGGCTGGCATGGCGGACCGCCCACGACGACCGCCACTTCTCCGCGAAGACGACGGAAACTCACCTGGCGGATGTCGGCGTGCAGTAGATCCGTGCGCGGATGAAGCGAACGGTAGGTCTCACACGCGTAATGGTCGATCTCGACCGCCGCCACCGGCACAAAACCCACCCGTGTCAGACCAAGTGACAGGCCGCCGGCGCCGCAGAAGAGGTCAACCACAGGCAGGCTTTCCGCTCTCACGTCCGGCGCCTCTTCTGCTCCTCGCGCTTCTGCGCTTCCTCGATGAGGCGGCGAATGATCTCCGCCATCGAGATCCGCTCGTGGAAAGAGCGTGTCCGAAGCCACTCGTGCTGCTCCAGACTCAGCGAAACGATCGTGCGCTTCAATTCCGGCACCGGACTCATTGTATCGTGATGCCATTGGATGATGATGTCGTGATATCACGCCCGCCGGACGACGAGCCCTCTACCTCCCAATAGGCGTCAGCGCGCAGAATTCGCCCCCTCCGCCGCAACGTCCCTTCCCCCGACAGGGCGGCGGCCCCCGCAGGCAGTCATCTCTGGGTTGACGTTGGCCGGCCGCACCCTTGTCTGATCCGTCAGTCTGCGGCCGCCGGCGCCAGCCGCTCGTCGATCGCGCGGTGCACGACCTCGAGCATCTCCGGCGACAGGCGGTAGAGCTTGCGATGGTCATACCAACTCGTCACGCCGAACCCGACGGCGGCCCAGAACGCGAGCTCGAGCGCGATCACGATCACCGAGCTCGTCAGCCCCGCGTCGCCGCGCCCGCCGAAGTACACGATCGCCCGGGCGCCCGCGAGCACGTTGCGCAGCGGCTCGACATGGCCGACGACCTTGAACAGGCCCGGCAGCGCGTCGATCGGCACCGTCCCGCCCGACGACGCCAGCGACAGGTACACGAGCAGCACCATCGCGAGCATCTGGCCGACCGAGCCGAACGCTGCGAGCAGCGCCAGCGTTCCGAACGAGACCATCATCGCGGCGAGCGTGAGCAGCAGCCACAGCTCGATCACGTTCGGCGCGTACATCCCGAGCACGCCAACCGCCATCACGAGCACGATCGCGGTCAGGATCGGCGCGGCCACGACCGCGACGGCCCACTTCGTCAGCAGCGTCTGGCGCCGGTTGACCGGCAGCGGGCGGCGCTGGCTCCAGCGCGCGCCGAGCTCGGTGGTCGCGTAGCCGAACGCGCCGTCGATCGACGAGTTGATGACCGTCGCCGCGAGGAAGCCGGCCATGATCGCCAGCAGCGACACGTAGAACGCCGACAACCCGAGCGCCGAGTGCGACGGCAGCGGCCGGTACTGCGTCGGGGTCACGACGGTCTTCGGCGAGATCTTCGCCATCGCCGGCGTCAGCACCCCGACCGCGAGGTTCACGCCGAGCGACCCGAGGCGGCTGTTCTCCAGCACCTGGACGTGCGCGGGCGCCGTGCTGAAGTCCGCGGGAATCACGAGCGTCGCGAACGCGCCTCCGCGGTCCATGACGTCCTGCGCATGCTGCAGCGAGGCCGGCTGGAGCTTCAGCCGGCTCGTCACCGGCGACGGAGATTGCAGCGCGGCGACGACCTTGCCGCCCGCCGATCCCGAGTCCTGGTCGACGACCATCACCGGCAGCCCGTGCATGTGGCCGACCGGGTCGACGACGGAGCCGAAGTAGATCGACGCCGTCAGGGCGACGACGATCCCGACGATGACGATCGGGACGATCCAGAGCTTGCGGATCCGCAGCAGCTGGCTCGCGCGGAGGTTCATGCCGCGGCCTTCGTGTTCGCCATCGCCTGCGTGCGGTTCAGGCCGAGCAGGACCAGACCGATCGGGATCACCCAGTTGAAGACGATGTTCGCGGGAGTGGAGTCAAGCGTCCCGGCGATCACGTGCGACGGGACCATCGCGGCGAAGACGCCGGCCCACAGCAGCGTCAGCCGGCGGTTGAGCGCCTTGAAGACCGGCGAGGACCAGTACTCCCGGGGCAGCTCGGCGCGCGCGTACTGCTCGGTGAAGGGAACGAACAGCAGCGAGCCCAGCGCGATCGCGGCCAGGAGGCCGGCGGCGACGGCGCGCGCGTAGCGCGTGAGCCACTCCGCGGTCGAGCCGTCGGCGGTGAAGGCGACGATGGCGAACGCGAAGAACGCGACGATCCCGCCGAGCTCGATGATCTTCGGCTCACGGGCGCGGATGCTGGGCAGTGCGATCGCGATCGCGACGACGAGGGTGATGATCGACGCGGCCTTCAGCGTCCCGTGCTCGGCGACAACGGTGAACAGGACCCACGGGACCAGCGCGACGAACATCCCGTTGTGGTGGGTCTTCTCCGTGGTCGTGGGAACCGACAGTTGGGTCGACATGCTGGGCTCTCCATTCGGCTGCGGGCGACGGATGAACGCAAGCGTGCCGACGTGGTACGCAGGCGTCGTACGTACTTGGGTACTGATCTTGCGGCGGGCCTACGCAGGGCGGCGGAAGTCCCGCCGGTCGTTGATGCCGAGCTTGGGCATCGCGCGGTAGATGTGGGTCTCGACGGTGCGTGTCGAGAGGATCAGGCGGTCGGCGAGCTCGGCGTTCGTGAGCCGGCGTGCGGCGAGCTCGACGAGCTGGGTCTCGCGCGGCGTGAGGTCGATCGCCGCCCGGTCGAGGCCGTCGATCGAGATCGGCGGCGCGCCCTGGCCGGCGGGCTGCAGCTCGTGGCTGCGCGCCGCCGCGCGCCGCGCGCTGTCCTCGCGTCCTTCATGCGCGAACGCCGCAGACGCGTGGGCCGCGGCCTCGGCCGCATAGCGGGTCGCACCGAGACCGGCCAGCGTCGTGGCGGTGGCGAGCAGGGCGGCCCCGTCGCCCGTCGCGCGGGCAGACACGTGGTCCGCGTAGGCAGCGGTCAGCGGGCCGTCGCAGCGCGCGCGCCGGGGCGACCGTCCGCGTGGGTGCGCCGGCGCGCAGCGCCTCGTAGCGCAGCTCTGCGGCGAGCACCGGCGCGCAGTCGTGGGCCTCGGCGCCACGGCGAGGATCGCCTGCGCCCGCGGGGGACCGCCGTCGGCGAGCGCCGCCCACGCGCGGCCGCGCGCGGGGCGAGCAGCGAGGCGAACGCGGCCGCCGGGATCTCTGCCGTACTGCGCGTCGCGCGCACCCAGCCGGCCATGTGGCCGGCCTGCTCGGCGGCGTCGACGACGTGGCGGGCCAGGCGCGTCTTGCCCGCCCCCGCCTCCGCGTAGATGACAACCCCCGGGGCGCCCGTCCGACGCGCGCGGGCGATGCGCGCGAGCTCGTCCGCGCGGCCGACGAGCTCCGTGACGCTCGGTCCCGGCTCGCCACGGGCAGACACGGGTGGAGTGTACGGCCGGCGGGCGTCCTGGAGAGATACGTAGCGACGTACTGACGACGGCGGCGCCGGGTACGCGGATGCTCGTCGCATGGTGTTCGACGACGACGCCTTCCACGACGAGCTCGACCGCCTCCGCGCCTCCGCGCGATGGGGCGGTGCCCATCGCGACGAGGTGCTCGCAGTGAGCGCTCGGGTCGTCGCCGGCGATGCGACGTCGTGGCTGCGCGAGTGGACCGCGGCCGGGGCGAGGCGTGGGCGGCGGCGAACGACCGCCCGAGCTCCCGGGACTACCTGCGAGCCACGAGCTACTACGCCGCCGCTCTCCCGGCGATCGCCGACAGCGACGGCTCCGTCGACCGGCGTGCGCTGCACGCCCGGCTCGCGGAGTGCTGGTCGCGCGCGGCCACGCTCCTCGACGCCCAGGTGGGCCGGCTCGCCTGCGACGACGTCGCCGTCACCGGCTGGCTGTTTCGCGCCGCGGCCGCGCGCCGCGCGCTCGTGATCGTCGACGTGGGCGCGGGGCGGCCGCCCGGCGACGCGTGGGCGGGCGGTGACGCGGCGGCGCACGCGGCCGGACACCACTGGCTCGCCGCGCCACCCCCCGCCGTTGCCGCCTCGGGAGGGCGTCCTGAGCGCCGTGCTCGACGCGATGCGCGCACGGCGCGACGTGGATCCCGCCCGCATCGGGCTCGTCGGCCTGGACGGCGCGAGCTTCTCCGCGGCGCGCGCTCACCGCCGAGCGCCTGCCGGCTCGGCAACGAGGTGGCGCGGTCACGACCCCGCTCGTCGTCGGCGAGGGCTCGCGGCGCTGGCCCGGCCAGGCGCGGAGCTGTTCGATCGCCTACAGGGACCGAAGCAGCTCGTGCCCGTCGGCTTGCTCGATGCCGCGATCGCGGAGTCGGTCGGATGAGCCGAACGACAAAAGCCCCGCAAACTGCAGTGGGCGATCCAGGACTCGAACCTGGGACCTCTTCCTTATCAGAGAAGCGCTCTAACCAACTGAGCTAATCGCCCGAGGCGCGCGAACGCGCGGTCCGCCAGTCTAGCGGCCTCCCACGGCCGCGCGCGGGCGCAGCCTGAGCGCGAGCGCGAGCGCCTCGTCGGGATCGTCGAAGACGAGCTCGGCGCGGTAGCCGGTCCCACTCGGCTTGACCGTGACCTCGATGCCCAGCGCGCCGCCGAGCGCGTCGGCGATCCGCGTCGCGGCCGCCTCCTGGTCGGCGTGGACCGCACGCCGGGTCCGCGGCGCGCGTGCGGAGGCCGAGCCATCCGGCTCGTTCGCGGCGCGCGCGCGATCCTCGAGCACGCGCACCGACCAGCCGTCCGCGACCGCCGAGCGCGCGAGCCGGCGA
Source organism: Solirubrobacteraceae bacterium (assembly GCA_036271815.1). GTDB lineage: Bacteria > Actinomycetota > Thermoleophilia > Solirubrobacterales > Solirubrobacteraceae > CADCVQ01. The sequence continues at coordinate 6,337 of DATAZX010000081.1, read as the reverse complement.
CGGTCGGCGTGATCGGTCGCCAGCAGCAGCGCGCGGCCGTGGCCCTCGGAGAGGTCGCCGCGCTCGATCAGCCCGAGTGCCTCGTCGGGCAGGTCGAGCAGGCGCAGGAGGTTCGACACGGCGACGCGGCTGCGCCCGACGCGCAGGCCGACCGTCTCGCGCGTGAGGCCGAGCTCCTCGACGAGCGCCGCGCAGGCGCGCGCCTCCTCGACCGGGTTGAGGTCCTCGCGGGCCATGTTCTCGATCAGCGCGGCCTCCAGCGCCGCCGCGTCGTCGCGCTCGCGCACGAGCGCCGGGATCGTCTCCAGGCCCGCGATCTGCGCGGCCCGCCAGCGCCGCTCGCCGGCGACGAGCTCGTACGTGCCGCCCGCGACCGGGCGCACCAGCACCGGCTGCAGCACGCCGCGCTCGCGCAGCGAGCCCGCAAGTGCCTCGAGCGCGGCATCGTCGAAGGTGCGGCGCGGCTGCTTGGGGTTCGCGACGATCATCTCGACGGGCAGCGAGCGCAGGTCGTCCGCCGCCGGCCCGCGCTCGCCGGAGACGGCGAGGATCGCGTCGAGGCCGCGGCCCATCCCGCGGCGCGGAGGACTCACGAGCCCGCCCCGCCGGCCCGAACGACCTCTTTGGCAAGCTCGAAGTACGCGTCCGAGCCGGCGCAGTGCGGATCGTGATGCGTCACCGGCAGGCCGTAGCTCGGCGCCTCCCCGACGCGGACGTTGCGCGGGATCACGGTGTCGAAGACGAGCGACGGGAAGTGCTCGCGCACCTCGCGCTCGACGTCGCGGGCGAGGCGGGTGCGCCCGTCGTGCATCGTCAGCAGCATGCCCGCGATCTTCAGCCGCGGGTTCAGCTCGCGCTGGATCAGCGCCAGCGTGTCGAGCAGGCCCGCGAGCCCCTCGAGCGCGAAGTACTCGGTCTGCACCGGCACGATCACGCGATCGGCGGCGACGAGCGCGTTGACGGTCAGCGGCCCCAGCGACGGCGGGCAGTCCAGCAGGACGTACTCGTAGCGCTCGCGGACGTCGGCGAGCGCCTCGCGCAGGCGCGTCTCGGAGCCCGGCTCGCGCGGCAGCTCGACGTTCGCGCCGGCGAGGTCCGGATGCGAGGGGACAAGCTTGAGCAGGTCGATCGCGGTGTCGCGCTCGGCGGCCGCCAGGGTGACGCGCCCGGCGAGCACGTCGTAGACGTTGGGCTCCACGTCCTTCTTGGCGCCGAGCCCCAGCGTGGCGTTGGCCTGCGGGTCGATGTCGATCAGGAGCGTCGCGAAGCCGGCCTCGGCCAGACAGGCGGCGACGTTGACCGCCGTCGTCGTCTTGCCCACCCCGCCCTTCTGGTTGGCGATCGCGTAGACGGTGCCCATCTCCCGCAACGGTATCGCGGCGGACGGTCGTGGATCGGGACCGGTTCGCCGCCGAACCCGGCGACGCGGCTCAGGTCGAGGCACGCAGCGGCCGCTTGCTGGCCATTCCCGGGCGCCGGGGGTACCGATTCGGGGTCGAACCAACCTTCGCGTAGAGGTGCAGGTGCAGATGTTCGGCCCCGTCCCATGGCCGGACCGGCCGGACCCGGCCCGCCGCCAGACCGGTCGCGGCGGCCGCGGCATCGCCGTCGGCCTCCTCCTCGGCGTTCCTGCGCCCCTTCCACGCCACGAGCGCGCCGCCGTCGGCAAGCAGGGGGGCCGCGTACTCGACGAGCACGTTGAGCGGCGCGACGGCGCGTGCGGTCACGAGGTCGCATGACGCGAGTCCCTCGGCCCACGACTCGGCGCGCAGGGGCACGGCGTCGACGTTCGTCAGCGCCATCGCCTCCGCGGCACGCGCGAGGAACGCGCACTTCTTCGCGCTGCTCTCGACCAGCGCGACCCGCGCCTCCGGGAGGGCCGCCGCCAGCACGAGGCCCGGGAAGCCGGCGCCCGAGCCGAGGTCGGCGATCCGCCGGGCGCAGCGCACCTCGTCGAGCTCGAGCGCGACGAGCGCGTCGGCGACGTGGGAGTCGACCGCGATCGCGGGCTCCGTGAGCTTCGTCGGGGCAGCCCGATCGGACGCCAGCAGCTCGAGGAGCACGTCGAGCGCAGTGACCGCGCCCTCGGAGAGCTCGAACCGGGTCGCCAGGTCCGCCAGTCGCCGGCGCGATCGAGCGCTCACGAGGACGACCGGGCCTGCTGCCGGCCGATGTACGCGGCGTAGCGCTCGCGCATCTCGCTCAGCCGCGCCGCGGCGTGGGCGTCGAGCTCGGGCACGACGAGGGCCTCGAGCACCGGCAGCACGTCCTCGACGAGCGCCGGGCCGCGAGCCACCCACTGGAAGTACGAGCGATCCGCATGGTGGTAGGGACCGTAGAGCCGCGATCGCGGGAAGCGCGCGACGAGCCAGCGCATGAGCGACTCGTGCCGGACGTGCTTGCGCAGGATGACGTGCGGCTGCTTGCCGTCGCCGCCGAACGACCCCTCGCTCATGAGGATCCCGGCGACGAGCCCGCGCTCGGTGTCGGTCAACATGGACCGAAGTGTTTCACCGGGGAGAAAAACGTGAAACGCGGAGGCAGGAGCGCGGCTACGCGTCGGCCGGCGCGACGACGAGGTGGCGATCGGGCTCGTCGCCCTCGGAGTACGTCTTCACGTCCGTCTCGTCGCGCAGGTACTCGTGCACCAAGCGACGCTCGCTCGCGGTCATCGCGTCCATCGCGACGGGGCGGCCCGTGCGGACGGCGTCGTCGGCCGCCTGGTCGGCCTGGCGCTGGAGCATCCCCTCGCGCCGCTCGCGGTAGCCCTCGGCGTCGACGACGATCCGCCGGCCCTCGCCGGCGCGGGCTCCGGCCACACGCTGGGCGAGGTGCTGCACGGCGTCGATCGTCTGGCCGTGGCGGCCGATGAACAACCCCAGGTCGTCTCCGTGGACCGTGCCCGTGACGATCTCGCCGTCGTCGCCGACCTCCACGGTCGCGTCCAGGCCCAGCGCAGCGACGACGTGGTCCAGCAGCTCCCGCACCGCTTCGACCGGCTCCGGCGGGGCCATCAGCGACGCCTGCCGGAGCGCTTCTTCTTCTTGCGCGGGGGCTGCGGCGGCGGACCGTCGCGGGGCGGCGTCGCCGCGGGCGCCGCCGTCTTCCCGGCGCCCTTCGAGGCACGGGCCGGGGCCTTCTTCCTCTCGGCCACGGCCGGCGTGCCGCCCTTCGCGGACGACTTCGCACCAGCGGTCTCGCCACGCGGCGGCTTGCTCTCCGCCGCCGGCGCGGCCCCACCGTCGCGCTTGCCGGCGCCGGTCGCCGACGCCAGGCGCGCCATCAGCCCACCGCCGCCGCTCCCGTCCAGATCGGGTCCACCCGCGACCGCCACCTTCGGCGCCGAGATCGGCCCCATCCGGCGACGCAGGACGTAGCCCTGCGTCACGGTCCAGAGGTTCGTCGTGATCCAGTAGACGATCAGGCCGGATGGGAAGTTGATGACGAAGAAGACGAAGACGAACGGCAGGCCGTACATCAGCATGCGCTGGTTGCGGTCGGCGGTCGACGGCGTCAGCACGCTCGACAGCAGCTGCGAGCCGACGTACAGCACGATCAGCACGCCGAGCACCCAGCCGGTCGCCTTGTCCGTGAGGTCCGGGATGAAGAGGAACTGCTCGGCGCCGCGCCCGACGTGATGCGCGACGCTCTCGAGCTGCCCGCACGGCGCCAGCTTGCCGCCGGCCTTCTGCGCCGCGTCCACGGCCGAGCCGCAGATCTCCTTGCGCAGGTCCGTGCGCAGCAGGTAGAAGAGCCCGATGAAGAACGGCATCTGCGCGACCAGCGGCAGGCACGACGCGAAGGGATTGATCTTGTTCTCCGCGTAGAACTTCATGACCTCCTGCTGCTGGCGCTGCTTGTCGTCCTTGTACTTCGCCTGCAGCGCCTTCAGCTCCGGCGCCACGCGCACCATCGCCTGCATCGACTTGAACTGCTTGACCGTCAGCGGCGCCAGGCACGCGCGGACACACACCGTCAGCAGGACGATCGACATGCCCCAGCCGAGCCCGATCGAGTCGTGGAAGAAGATCAGGACGGGCTTCAGCGCGTCGATGATCCACTGGACCGGCGCGAGCACGGCCTGGACGGGCGCGATGGGAAGGGAGGGGATCATGGGGATGTGCTGGTTGGCTGCCGGGGCGCGAACAGACGCTGGCCTTCGACAGGGTCGTAGCCACCGTGGCTGAACGGGTTGCAACGCAGCAGCCGCCAGGCCGCCAGGACCAGGCCGCGAAGTATGCCGAAGTCCCGCAGCGCCCGGACCGCGTAGGCCGAGCACGTCGGCTCGTACTTGCAGCGCCGCGGCAGCGCCGGCGAGATCACGCGCTGGTAGAGCACGATCGGCGCCTGCACGACGCGCGCCGCAAGGCTCACGCGCGCGCCGCCTTCGCCAGCAGCTCGCGCAGCGCCCCGCGGACGCCGTCCAGGCCCTCGCGCTCGGCGAGCTCGCGGGCGCTCGGCCGCGCGACGACGACGACGTCGTGGCCGTCGGGAACAAGCGCCGACTCCGCGGCGTAGGCCTCCCGCAGCAGGCGCTTCACGCGGTTGCGGTCGACGGCGCCGCCGACCTTGCGCGACACCGACAGGCCGAGGCGCGCCTCACCCGATCCGCGCGGGAACGTGTACACGACGAGGTGGCGGTTGCCATGCGACCTGCCCTGGCGATAGGCCCGCTCGAACTCCGCGCTGCGCGACAGCCGGCCACGCTTGGCACGGGGAGCGCTCGGCGCTCGGAAAAGCGGCTCGTCCACGCGACGGAGCCTAGAGCGTCGTGGCCGCCGGCCCCGACGTCAGACGGTCAGGCGCTTGCGGCCCTTGGCACGCCTGCGCTTGAGCGTCAACCGACCGGCCTTGGTCTGCATGCGCTTGCGGAACCCGTGGCTGCGGGCTCGCTTGCGCTTCTTGGGCTGGTAGGTGCGTTTCATGAGGATGCGGAGCGCCGGAAGCGCGGTCGCCGATGGTACCGCACGCAGCACGAACGACGCCTGCGGACGTTTTTCTCGCGTCGTGCGGGGTGTCCTCACGCGGCCGCACGAGGAGCCGCGGCACGCCTCGGCGGCGCTGGTATGTTCGTCGCCCCGGCTCGCTTGCGGGGCCTTCGCCGATCGTGCCGAACCCCCTCCGAAGGAGTCGATGACCTCCGGCCTGAACACGCAGCTCGCCCATGACTGGGCGTCGATCCGCCACGGGCTGCGCAGCGCCGTCCCCGACTCGACCTTCGAGATCTGGCTCGCGCCGCTCGAGGCCCGCGCGCTGGTCGACACGACGCTCGTGGTCGCGGCGCCGGACGAGATCCGCAGCTGGATCTCCGATCGCTTCGGGGGCCTGCTTCAGAGCTGCGCCGCTGCCGTGCTGGGGCCGCAGACCATCGTCGACGTCGTCGCCCCGGACGCCGCGATCCCGAGCTCGCCGGCACGCCAGGCGCCCCGCGAGGCAGACGCGGCCCCCACCGCCGCCGAGTTCCATCCCAAGCTCACGTTCGACCAGTTCGTCATCGGCGACGGCAACCGCTTCGCCCACGCCGCCGCCCTCGTGGTCGCCGAGCTGCCGGGCCAGGCCTACAACCCCCTCTTCCTCTACGGCCCACCTGGGCTGGGCAAGACGCACCTCCTGCACGCGATCGGCAACTACATCCACGCGCATGGCGGCGGTCTGCGGATCCGCTCGACGACCGCGGAGCGCTTCACCAACGAGTTCGTCGCCGCGCTGCAGGCGCGCGACGTCGACGACTTCAAGGCCCGCTTCCGCGAGACCGACGTCCTGCTCATCGACGACGTCCAGTTCCTGCAGCGCAAGGCGAAGACCGAAGAGGAGTTCTTCCACACCTTCAACGCCCTGCACGAGACCGGCAGCCAGCTCGTGCTGACCTGCGACCGCCTGCCCGCCGACATGGCCGCGCTCGAGGCGCGCCTGCTCGAGCGCTTCCAGGCCGGCCTCGTCGCCGAGCTGCAGCCACCCGACTTCGCGACCCGCCTGGCGATCCTCCGCAAGCGCGTCCAGCACGACGGGATCGTCCTCGCCGACGAGGGTGCGCTGCACGCGATCGCGCTGCGCATCACGTCCAACGCGCGCACGCTCGAGGGCGCGCTGATCCGTGTCGTCGCCTACCACTCGCTGACCGGTCGTCCGATCGACGCGGCGCTCGCCGACGAGGTCCTCGCCGGTCTCTATCCCGCGCCACGCGCGACCGCCAGGCCGCAGCCGCCGACGATCGACGACGTCCTGCACCTCACCTGCGACGCGCTCGCCGTCAGCCGCGAGGAGCTCCTCTCGAGCGCGCGCAACAGCCGCATCGCCTGGGCCCGCCAGGTTGCGATGTACCTCGCCCGCCAGCACA
>DATAZX010000080.1:0-5669 GCA_036271815.1 Solirubrobacteraceae bacterium | reverse complement strand
CCGAAGCGCGCCGGCACGATCTGGACGTGCTCCTTCGAAGGAGACAGCGCGCGCCGCGCGACGACCGCGCGTGCGGGCTCGAGCAGCAGCTCGCCCGCCGCGATCACGCCGCCGCCGACCACGACGACATCCGGGTTGAGCATGTTCACGAGGTTCGCGATCCCGACGCCGAGCCACGACCCGATCAGCGTCAGCACCTCGATCGCGGCGCTGTCGCCGTCGTGGGCGAGCTCGGTGACGAGCGGGCCGCTGATCTCGCGACCCTCCGTCAGCGCGAAGCCGAGCTCGGACGCCGGCCGCTCGCCGGCGATCCGGATCGCCTCGCGGACGAGCGCGGTGCCCGAGCACATCGCCTCCAGGCAGCCGTGGTTGGGGCAGCTGCCCTGGCAGCGCGGACCGTCGGCCTGGACGACCATGTGCCCGAGCTCGGCGCCCGCGCCCTGGCTGCCGCGCTGCAGAGCGCCGCCGACGACGAGGCCGCCGCCGATCCCGGTGCCGAGGGTCAGCAGCGCCGCATCGCGCGCGCCCGCCGCGGCGCCGAAGCGCCACTCGGCGAGCATCGCGCCGTTGGCGTCGTTGTCGACGAAGACCGGCAGGTCGAGGCGCTCGGCCATGAGGTCGCGGAAGGGCAGGTCGGTCAGCGGCAGGTTGACGGCCATGACGGCGATCCCCCGCTCGGCGTCGATCAGGCACGGGATCCCGATGCCGACCGCGTCGACCGTGCCCGACGCCGCCTCGACCGCATCGCGCATCTCGAGGACCGCGTCGACGACGGTGTCGAGCACCCCGGCCTGGTCTGATCCGCGCGACGAACGGGTCGCGCGATGGTGCACGTTCAGTGCCGGATCGACCGCGCCGGCCAAGAGCTTCGTGCCACCGAGGTCGACCCCGATCACGCAGCCGGTCGACACGATCGCCACCATACAGGGCGCCATGGCGCCACCCACGGACCCCGAGGGCGCGGACGGCGAGCCCGAATATCGCGTCTATCGCTCGCGCAAGCCCCTGCTCGGGCGGCGCGAACGCGACGACGCCGACGCCCTCGCACGGCTGCGCGCCCAACCGGGTCCGCCCGGTCGCGGGCGCGACGGCGGGCCGGGCCGGGAGCCGGGCGCGCCGGGCGACGTCGGCGGCGGCCCGGGGGCCGGACCGCGGCGCAGGCGTGGCCGCCGAGGGCGGCGCCGCGGCTGGTCGGGCGGGCGCATCGTGCGCTGGATCGTCGGCGCGATCGCGACCTGGATCGCGGTCTCGGTCGTGCTGTTTTTGATCAGCGCGCAGATCCAGCAGGGCTCGATCGGCGACGCGGCGAACCAGCGCCTCGGCGGTGCCGGCTACCCGCTGTGGTCGGCGAACAACGTGCTCGTGCTGGGCTCCGACGAGCGTCCGAAGGGCACGCACGAGGCCGGCGCGCAGACGACCACCGGCCGCTCGGACTCGATCATGCTCATGCGCGTCGGCGGCGGCGCGAACAGCCGCCTGTCGATCGCGCGCGACACGGTCGTGAACATCCCGGGGCACGGGCAGGCGAAGATCAACGCGGCGTTCGCCTACGGCGGCGCGGCGCTCGCGATCCAGACGGTCGAGCAGTACACCGGCGTCGACGTCAACCACGTCGTGGTCGTCAGCTTCGACGACTTCCCGTCGCTGATCGACGCGATGGGCGGCGTCACCTACAAGGGCGGCTGCGTCGTCTCGCGCATCAACGGCGGCTTCAAGAACGGCGGCTTCACGCTGCGCCTGCGCGCCGGGACGTCGCACATCGACGGCAAGCAGGCGCTCGCGCTCGCCCGCACGCGCCACAACGACTGCAACAAGCGCGAGGACGACCTCACGCGCGCGCACCGCCAGCAGAAGGTCATCAGCGCGATGAAGTCGCGGCTGCTGTCGCCGTTCGCGTTCGTGCGGCTGCCGCTGATCGCCTGGGCGGCGCCGAAGTCGCTGCGCTCGGACATGAGCGGGCCGACGCTGCTCGGGCTGTTCGCCGCGCTGACCGCGTCGGGCAGCCCGCACACCGCCGTGCTCGGCACGGAGTCGGGGATCGTCCCCGACAGCCTCAAGCAGCGGCTGGTGGCGCGCTTTCTGAAGGGCTGACGCGAGCGCCCGCGGCGCTCAGTCGCCGCTCTTCGACGACGAGCCGCCGCCCGAGGACGACGACTTCGAGGACTTCGCGGGCTCGGCCTTGGAGACCGACTCCGACGCGGAGGACGAGCTCGAGGAGTCGCCGCTCGAGGACGACTCGCCACCGGACTTCGCGTCGCCGGAGCCGGAGCCCGACCCGGAGCCGGAGTCCGAGCTCGCGTCGGAGGAGACCTTCTTCTTGCCCTCCTCGGACTTCGCCTGCTCGCGCTGGCGCTTCTTGGTTCCGTAGTCGGTGTTGTAGAAGCCCTTGCCCTTGAAGTGGACCGCGATCGGGTGGAAGACGCGCTCCAGCGGAACCCCCGTCTCCGGGTCCTCGGTCATCGGCGGGTCGGTCATCTTCTGCATGACCTCGAGGATCGTGCCGTCGGGCCGTCTGTACTCGTAGAAGGGCACTCGGGGGGCATGGTATCTCGTGGTCCCGTCGTGGCGAGATGGGCCACTAGCATGGCCCGGATGCCCGACCTCGCCACCATGGACAAGATCGTCGCCCTCTGCAAACGGCGGGGGTTCGTCTTCGCCTCGTCGGAGATCTACGGCGGCCTCGGCTCGACGTACGACTACGGCCACTACGGCGTGCTGCTGAAGACGAACGTCAAGAACGAGTGGTGGCGGGCGATGCTGCAGGAGCGCGACGACATCGTCGCGCTGGACTCGGCGATCCTCCAGCACCCGAAGACGTGGGAGGCCAGCGGCCACCTCGCCGGCTTCACCGACCCGATGGTCGACTGCCGCAACTGCAAGAAGCGCTTCCGCGCCGACCACGTCGACCGCGAGGAGCTGTGCCCCGCGAAGGCCTCGCTGCCCAAGAGCGAGGACCGCCGCCACGACCTGACCGAGGCGCGCGACTTCAACCTCATGTTCAAGACGTTCGTCGGCCCGGTCGAGGAGAGCGCGTCGGTCGCGTACCTGCGCCCCGAGACCGCGCAGGGCATCTTCGTGAACTTCAAGAACGTGCTGCAGTTCAGCCGCAAGAAGCCGCCGTTCGGGATCGCGCAGGTTGGCAAGTCGTTTCGCAACGAGATCACCCCCGGCAACTTCATCTTCCGCACGCGCGAGTTCGAGCAGATGGAGATGGAGTTCTTCGTCCCGCCCGACGACGCGCCGCGCTGGTACGAGCACTGGAAGCAGGCGCGCTTCGACTGGTACGTGGAGCTCGGCCTGCGCGCCGACCACCTGCGCCTGCGCGAGCACGAGCAGTCCGAGCTCGCCCACTACTCGACCGGCACGGCCGACGTCGAGTACCTGTTCCCGATCGGCTGGTCGGAGCTCGAGGGCGTCGCCGACCGCGGCGACTTCGATCTCAAGGCGCACGCCGAGCACTCCGGCGAGAAGCTCGAGTACTTCGACCCGCAGACCAAGGAGCGCTACGTCCCGCACGTCGTCGAGCCGGCCGCGGGCGCCGACCGCGCGACGCTCGCCTTCCTCGTCGACGCCTACGACGAGGACGAGCTCGGCGGCGAGCTGCGCACCGTGCTGAAGCTGCATCCGCGTCTCGCGCCGGTGAAGGTCGCCGTGCTGCCGCTCGTGAAGAAGGACGGCCAGCCGGAGGTCGCGCGCGAGATCGTCGCGGCGCTGCGCGGGCGCATGCAGACCGAGTACGACGAGGGCGGATCGATCGGCAAGCGCTACCGCCGCCAGGACGAGATCGGCACGCCGTACTGCGTGACGGTCGACCACCAGACGCTCGACGACCGCACCGTGACGGTGCGCGACCGCGACTCGCTGGCGCAGGAGCGCGTCGCGATCGACGCGCTGGGCGACCTGCTGGCGTCGCGGCTCGCCGCGCCGTGGCAGTCGCCGAAGCTCGTCGCCACGTAGCGGGGGCACCCCACCTGGCGCACCGGCGGTCCACCCGATCGCGCTGCGGTAGCGTCCCGCTTCGCATGGCCGTCACGATCCCCGCCGCGACCGAGCAGATCGACTACGCCGATCTCTACGCGCGCTGGGAGCGCGGCAACTGGGCCGCGACCGAGCTCGACTTCACGGTCGATCGCGAGCACTGGCAGCACGAGTTCACGCCCGAGCAGCGCCGGGGCGCGCTGTGGCTGTACTCGCTGTTCTTCCACGGCGAGGACGCGGTCGCCGACAACCTCTCGCCGTACATCGACGCCGCGCCGCTCGAGGAGCAGAAGTACTTCCTCGCCACGCAGCAGGTCGACGAGGCCCGCCACGCGGTCTTCTTCCACCGCTTCATGCACGAGGTCGTCGGGATGGGCGACGGCGGCCTGTCGTCGGGGCTGCGGGCCACGGCGCCGCAGCTGTCCTGGGGCCACCGCAAGCTGTTCGGCCGGCTGGACCGGATGGCCGCCGAGCTGCGCGGCGACCACTCCCCGCGCACGCTCGCCGCCGCGGTGACGCTCTACCACGTCGTCGTCGAGGGCACGCTCGCCCAGCCGGGCCAGCACATCATCGAGAGCTCGCTCGAGGCGCTCGACCTGATGCCGGGCTTCCGCGAGGGGATCCGCAACGTCGCGATCGACGAGCAGCGCCACATCGCGTTCGGCGTGCGCCTGCTCGCCGACCTCTACGAGGCCGACCCGGCGGGCACGCAGGACGCGATCGTCGACGTGATCCGCGAGGTCCTGCCGTGGGTGCTGAGCGTTCCGATCCCGCCGGGCTGGGACGCCTCGTACACCGAGTGCTTCGGCTTCTCGATGGAGGACCTCTTCGAGCAGGGCGCGATCTCCAACGAGGCGAAGCTGCGTGCGATCGGCCTGCCGCTCGACGGCATCGCGCACTTCCCGTTTCCGATGGACGTGACCCCGCGCGAGCGCGGCGTGCAGGCGCTGACGCTGCTGCGGGCGGGGCTGCTGGGCGAGCGCAACGGGCCGATCCCGCGCGATCCGGCGACCGTCCGGATCCTCATGGACCTCATGGCCCGGACGGCGCGCGGCACCGAGGTGCCGCACGGCACGACGATCCAGTGGGACTTCCGCGACGCCGACCCGTGGTACCTGCAGCTCGAGGGCACGCACAAGGTCGCGGTGCAGGGCCGCGTCGCGAAGCCGAGCGTGCGGATGCGCCTGCGCTTCGACGACTTCGCCGAGCTCGTCTCCAAGCGCGCCGCGCCGCCGTCGCTCGTCGCCCGCGGGCGGCTGCGCCCCTGGGGCGACCCGCGGATCCTGCTGAAGATGCAGCGATTGTTCGACTGAGGGGGGCGAGCTCTCGTCTGTGGTGACTGCCACGAACGAACGTCGTGCACGCCGGCGACAAGGTCGACTGCCACTGGCCGCAGCTCGGCCTCACCGTCGAGTTGCTGAGCTTCCGCTACCACGCGTCACGCCGAGCGTTCGAGGCGGACGTCGCTCGCCGGCGCCGCTCGAGCCATCTCGCGTTCAGCTACGGCGACATCTTCGAACGCGGTGAGCAGACCGCGGCGGAGCTGATGCGGGCCGGGGTGTGTGGTGACTTGTGACCGGATAGCGGTCACAACTCACCACGCGCCGCCCGGGAACGACGAAGGGCGCCGCCTGGGCGCCCTTCGATACGCACCTGCTCGCGGGTGCTAGGACTCCGGCGGCGGCGGGGGG
>DATAZX010000079.1:0-5403 GCA_036271815.1 Solirubrobacteraceae bacterium | reverse complement strand
GAGGGCAAGATCGCCCAGGGCAAGCTCGCCCAGGCGCTCATGCACGGCGCGCGCGTGATCGCGCTGCGCGGCAACTTCGACGAGGCGCTGACGCTCGTGCGCGCGCTCACCGACCGCCACCCGATCGCGCTCGTCAACTCGGTCAACCACTTCCGCCTGGAGGGCCAGAAGACCGGCGCCTTCGAGATCGTCGAGCAGCTCGGCGAGCTCGACGCGCTCTGCATCCCGGTCGGCAACGCGGGCAACATCACCGCGTACTGGAAGGGCTTTCGCGAGCTCGAGCACAGCCCGCGGCTGTTCGGCTTCCAGGCCGAGGGTGCGGCGCCGCTCGTGCTCGGCCACAGAGTCGAGCACCCCGAGACGATCGCCAGCGCGATCCGGATCGGCAACCCGGCACGCTGGGAGGAGGCGATGGAGGCGATGACGACCTCGCGCGGCGACATCCGCGCCGTCTCCGATCCCGAGATCCTCAGCGCGTACCGCCTGCTGGCCTCGCGCGAGGGCGTCTTCTGCGAGCCGGCGAGCGCGGCCTCGGTCGCCGGGCTGCTGCGCTACGGCGCCGGCGGCGCGCGGCGCGTGGCATGCGTGCTCACCGGCCATGGGCTCAAGGACCCCGGCACCGCGCTGGACCAGGCCGGCGGCGTGATCCCGTGCGAGCCGAGCCTCGATGCGGTCGAGGAGGCCGTCCTCGGGGGCACCGGCTGATGGCGCGCCACGCGCGCGTCCGCGTCCCAGCCTCGTCGGCCAACCTCGGACCGGGCTTCGACGTCCTCGCCGCCGCGCTGTCGCTGCACGTCGAGCTCGAGGTCTCCGAGACCGGCCGCTTCTCGGTCGACACCGATCTCGACATCGCCCGCGACCGTCGCAACCTCTGCGTGCGCGGCTTCGCCAAGCTGCACCAGCCCGACGCGTTCGCGTTTCGCATCCGCTCGACGATCCCGCTGTCCGGCGGCCTCGGCTCGAGCGCGGCGGCCTACGTCGCGGGCCTGACGGCCGCCGCCGCGGTGCTGCGCCGCGACGAGGACCTGCTCGCCGCCGCGATCGAGCTCGAGGGGCATCCCGACAACGTCGCCGCCGCGCTCGCCGGCGGCTTCGTGATCGTGACCGGGGGTGAGCTCGTGCGCTTCGATCCGCCCGCCGGCCTGGAGTCCGTGATCGTGGTCCCGCACGCGCCCGTGCGCACGTCGGCGGCGCGGCGCGTGCTGCCGGCGAGCGTCCCGCTCGCCGACGCCGCCGCCAACGTCGGCTTCGCGGCGCTGCTGACGCTGGGCCTGGCGCGCGGCGACCTCGAGCTCGTCGCCCGCGGACTCGGCGACCGCCTGCATCAGCCCTACCGCGCGCACCTCTATCCGAGGTCGACCGCCCTGCTCGCCCGTGCCGCCGAGCTCGGCGCGATCGGCGCGACGATCTCCGGATCGGGCCCGACGGTCCTGTTCTGGACGCAGGCGGGCACGACGGCGGCGGTCTGCGACGCGTTGCGGCGCGAGGCCGGCGACTGGGCGCAGGTCATCGCCGCGCCGTTCGAGCGCGCGGGCGCGGCCGTCGTCGACGCATAGCGCCGCGCAGCATCCACCGCATGTCCCTCGTCGGGCGGCGGCGCATCAGCCCCGGTCGATCAGCGCCTTCAGGCGCACACGCGGATCGGGCATCTTCAGCCGCTCGAGCAGCTCGTCCGCGAGCACGAGGTAGTCGGCGCCGAGGTCGGGCCGGTGGTCGAGGATCGAGATCGCGAGCTCCGCGGACTCCGCGTAGGCGATCGACTGGCGCACCGTCGCGCGAAACAGCTTCTCGCCGATGTGCTCGCGCAGCGTTGCGTAGGACTCACGGCTGTGACGGGTGCGCATGTCGGCGATGTTGAAGACGACGCCGAGCCAGCCGAGCTGCGGGTTCAGCCCGTCGCGTGCCAGCTCGATGACCTCGAGCGCCTGCTCGACGCCCTGCAGCGCGAAGTACTGCGCCTCGGTCGTCAGCAGCGCGTGATCGGCGGCGACGAGCGCGTTGACGGTCAGCAGGCCGAGCGACGGCGGGCAGTCCAGCAGGATCAGGTCGTAGTCGCCGCGCAGCGGCGCGAGCGCGCGCTTGAGCGTGAGCTCGCGGCCCATCTTGCCGACGAGCGTGAGCTCCGCCTCGGCGAGCGAGAGGTTCGCGGGCATGATCCCGTCGAAGACCGCGGCGCAGGCGTCCGCGCGCCCGGAGAGGACGTCTCCGACGGTCGGAGACGCCTCGGGGTCGACGTCGAAGTAGTCCGACAGGTTGCCCTGCGGGTCGAGGTCGACGACGAGCACGCCGAGGCCCACGCGTCGCAGCACGTCGGCGAGCGTCCGCACCGTCGTCGTCTTGCCTGTGCCGCCCTTCTGCGAGAGGACTGCGATCGTGGCGCCCAAGGGGCGCTGATCCTACTCCGCCGACAGAGCGCTGCCGGCGGCCGTCGCACCGACCGCGGAGCGGTCCACGAAGCGCAGGCGGTAGCGGCCGATCACGATCTCGTCGCGGTCCTCGAGCAGGTGCGACACGACGCGCTCGTCGTTGACGAACACCCCGTTGAGGCTGCGGTCGTCGAGCACGCGCATGCCGTCCTTCTCGGCCAGCAGCACCGCGTGGCGGCGCGACACGGTCGGGTCCTCGAAGCGCAGCTCGGCCGTCAGGCTGCGGCCGATGCGCATCGACACCTCGGGGACGGGCACGGAGCGCACGCTGCCCGAGTCGTGGAAGACGAGATAGCGACCCGGCTCGTCGAGCGCCGCGCAGGCGCTCTCGATCAGCGCGTCGCCATCCGCCGTGCGCACGTCGGCGTCCATGCGCTTGAAGCGCGCGCCGGTGCTGAACAGCGATGCGCGCGTGAAGCTCGCTCCCTCGCAGCCCGGGCACTGTGGCAGCACGTCGGCCGCCGTCATCGTGATGACGTGACCGCAGATCTCACAGCGAAACGAACCGGTACCGGCGAGTGTTCCCGACGTCAGCGACTCCATACCGACTCCCTTCACCAGCGTTACGGGGATCCGCCGGCCTCTCTCGGCTTGTGCGAAAGATAACAAGCCCGTCAAGAGGCCCAATCGACTCTCAGCTTCTACCCATCGTCCGCCGCGAGCTAAACGCGCCCTTAACCGAGATGAAAAGCTCTGGGCAGGAGTCGTCCGGCCGACGACGAACCATGGCGCCATGCTCCGCACCACGCCGTCGATCGACGAGCAGGACCTCGAGCGCGCCCTGCTGCGCAAGAGCGTCGGCGTCCTCGCCGGCGAGATGCACCGCTGCGCCGACTGCGGGCGCACGCCGCTGATCGGCGAGACGCTCTACCGCTTCGCGGGCGCCACGACGGTCTGCGAGCTGTGCAAGCCGCTGCGTCGCGGCGAGCCCGAGGGTCGCGAGCGCGTGCGCAACGGCGAGTGCGGCAACACGGTGCGCATCCACCGTCTCGCACCGGCGTAGGTGGCCGGGCCGCGCGCGCGGCGGGCGCGCCGGGTAGATTCCGCGGCCATGGAGCCCGTCACGCTCAAGACGACGATCGCCCGTCCGCGCGAGGAGGTCTTCGCGTACCTCGCCGACGTGGCCAACCACGCGGAGTTCACCGATCACTGCCTCGTCGACTGGCACCTGACGCGCGAGGACTCCTACGGGCTCGGCGCCGGCGGCCGCTTCCGCGTGAAGTCGCGCTTCGACCGCTTCTCCTACGGCGATCTCACGCTGACGGAGCTGCGGCCGCCCGAGCGGATCGTCGCGACCGGCCGCGGCGGGCGCTTCAATCGCATCCGCACGCGCTCGGAGTGGACGCTGTCC
Organism: Solirubrobacteraceae bacterium; assembly: GCA_036271815.1. Taxonomy (GTDB): domain Bacteria; phylum Actinomycetota; class Thermoleophilia; order Solirubrobacterales; family Solirubrobacteraceae; genus CADCVQ01. Next base: position 1,626 of record DATAZX010000079.1, on the reverse strand, counting down.
AGCGACGGCGAGGGCTCCACGACCGTCGAGTTCACGACCGAGTCGACGCCCGCGACGACCTCCGATCGGCGCATGGAGTCGATGCTGCGCGTGCGCGCATCGACGGCCCGCTGCCACCGCCGCGCGCTCGATCGGCTGCGCGCGATCCTCGAGTCCGGCGAGCAGCGCGGCACGCGAACGTCGGTGTCCGGCGGGGCACGGAAGCCCGCCACCGGCTTCAGGCTGTAGATTTCGCGCCGCCCGTGACCCGTCCCCGCCGCCTCAGCCTCCTGCTCTTCGCCCTGCTCGTCTCGGCGACGCTCTCCGCATGCGGCGTCCACGAGTCCAAGGGGCTCGTCAGGACGGCCGACACCGAGGGCACGTACCTCGACATCAACGGCCTGAAGTACCAGGTCGAGGTGTCGCGGCAGATGAACGTCTACGACACGCAGGACAAGCCGTACATGGTCGGGATCCCCAAGGCGCAGCAGCACCTGGATCCCGATCAGATCTGGTTCGGCGTCTTCATGCGCGTCCAGAACGAGGGCTCCAAGCCGCTGCGGCCGTCCGATGACGTCCAGATCTCCGACACGCAGGGCAAGGTCTACCGGCCGATCGGGCTCCAGCAGGTCAACACGTATGCCTACCGCTCGTACGACTACGTCCCCGCCGGCCAGATCGAGCCGCTGATGGACACCCCCGGCTACGACACGCCGGCGCGCGGGCTGATGATCCTCTTCAAGCTCACGCTGACCACGCTGAACAACCGCCCGCTGGTCATGAAGATCGAGGGTCGCGGCACGCCGCAGCAGACCGGTCTCATCGACCTCGACGTGTAGCGCCGCTCAGCCGGTCGCCTTCAGGCTGGCGATGAGCACCTGCTTGGCCAGCGGCGCGGCCGTGTCGCCACCGGCGCCGTTCTGGACGAGCAGCACCGCGACCGCCACCCGCGGCTTGTCCGCGGGGGCGTAGGAGGCAAACCAGGCGTCGGTGTCGGTCGGGTCGTTGGGGACGGTCGCCGGGCACTCGGGGGTCGTGGTCGGGCTCGTGGGGTCCGTCGGCGTCGTCGGGGTGCACTGGTCCTTGGCGGTGTCCTTGAGCTCCGCCGTGCCCGTCTTGCCGGCGACGCGCACGCCCGGGATCTGCGCGGCCTCGCCGGTGCCGACCTGGACGACCGCCTCCATGAAGCGCCCGACCGTCCGCGCCGTCGAGGCGCGGATGACGCGCTGGTGCGTCGGCGTCTGGCCGGCGCGCAGCGTGAGCGGGGTCCGGATCCCGCCCTGGGCGATCGTCGCGGCGACCCAGCCCATCTGCAGGGTCGTCGCCTGCACGCGACCCTGGCCGATCGCCGACGACCCGACGGCCAGCGGGTCGCCGATCGCGTTCGCAGCCGGGATCGAGCTCGTCGCCGCGCCCGGGATGTGCAGGTCCTGGTTGAAGCCGAACGCCTCGGCCGTCTTCACGAGCCGGTCGGGACCCAGGCGCGCGCCGAGCGGCGCGAAGACCGAGTTGCAGGAGTTCGCGAACGCCAGCCGCAGCGAGCCGCCGCACGACTCGCCGTTGGCGTTCTGGATGTCGACGCCCTCGATCGTCGCCTGCGTCTGCACGGGATACGTCGAGTTCGGGCCGGCGATGCGCGCCTCGAGC
>DATAZX010000078.1:0-4674 GCA_036271815.1 Solirubrobacteraceae bacterium | reverse complement strand
AGTCCGTAGTCGTCCCGTCTCCCAGCTCACCGTCGTTGTTGTGGCCCCAGCAGTCACCGACACCCGGCGCGATCGCGCACGCGAAATCAGCGCCAACGGTGATGCTGGAAGGTGCGTCGACGAACGTGAAGGCGGCGACGGATACCGGCGTCGCGCTGTTGGCGGTGGTGCCATTCCCGAGCTGGCCATACTCGTTGTCGCCCCAGCACTTCACGGCGCCGGACGTCAGGACCGCGCAGGTGAAGAAGTAGCCCGCGGCAATCCTCGCCACGCCGCTCGCGAGTCCCGCTACCTGCACCGGCGTCAATCGCGTCGTCGCTGTTCCGTCGCCGAGTTCGCCATGACCGTTCGAGCCCCAACACATAGCGCCGCCCACGTTGGTGATCACGCACGCGTGGCCAACGCTCACGGAGACGGCGCGGTTGCCGGCGCCGAGCGTGTCGAGGTGGACTGGCACATCCGAGCTCGCCACGCTGCCTGTGCCGAGTTGTCCCTGCGAACCAGTGCCCCAGCACCAAACGTCGCCTGTGGCGGTGAGCGCACAGGCCGACGCATTGCCCACGGAGATCGAGGTTATCGCCATCAAGTTGGAGACGATCGAGGCGCCAGCCGTGGCGAGCTGGTTCCCATCGCCACGCTCGCCGTCGCCGTTGTAGCCCCAACACACACCGAGTCCAGACACCCCGACGGCGCACGTCGTTTGAGCCCCGACCGACACGCTCGCGGTGCCGCAGAGGTTGCCGATGCAGGCCTTGCCTTCGCAGTCGGCGCTCGCGGTGCATGCCATGCCGGCGGGGCAGCCGGAGCAGGAGCCGCCGCAGTCGATATCGGTCTCGTCGCCGTTCATCAGGCCGTCGGTGCATGTCGCGGAGCACACGCCACCGACGCACCGGCCGGCGCCCGTGCCGTCGCAGTCGCTGTTGCCCGCGCACGCGGTCCCAACGGCGCAGCGCGGACAGGCACCGGGGCCGCCGCAGTCGACGTCCGTCTCGTCGCCGTTCGTGAGGCCGTCTGTGCAGGTCGCGGTTGCGCACGTGCCGTGCGTGCAGCTCTTGCTCGTGCAGTCGGCGCCCGTCTCGCAGCCGTCGCCGTCCGCGCACGCGCCGCACGCTCCGCCGCAGTCGACGTCGGTCTCGCCGTCGTCACGCACGCCGTTGGTGCAATGCAGGGTCGCGCCGCCAGCGCCGCCGCTGCCGGTTGGCGTCGTGCTCGAGGTCGTGCCGCCCTCCGAACTGGTCGTGGGCGCGCTACCGCCGCCGCCGCAGGGCACGTCCACGTCGAGGGGACCGCCCTGGCAGTTGCTGAAATCGCCTGGCACGCCGAGAAGCAACCCGCACGCGGACAGCGAGAGTGTGGCGGCTGCGAGCAAAGCGAGATCGGAGCATTGCCGTGTCTTCATGTTCCTGGTCATGTTCGCACCTTTTCGCGCATCGTCGCGCGGCCACACGCGCGACGCCAGCGCTCCATTTCCAGCGGGGCTTGCGCACCCTCAGCTCCGCAGACCCTCCGCGAGCGCTCGGTTGAAGGACTGCGACGGCTTTGAAGACGCAGACGGCTGGCCCCGAGCGGGAGAGCTCGTCGACGTGAGTGCGCCTGCCGGCCGAGAGGCCAGGGTGGCGGTCGCCTTCCGCTCAGGGGGGACAGGTCGCGCCGCTCGGCGGAGTCGCCGGGCTGATGCCGCCGAGCTTCACCTGCGACAGCGTGAAGCCGAGGCCGACCGAGATACCCGTGCAAGCCTGCATCCCCATGTCTTGCGTTCCGTCGTCCATGATGTCGGCCGCATCGTCGATCGCCGAGTCGGCGTTGTGGCAGATGAGCGCGAGGATGCCCGCGATCGCCTTTTGTACTTCGGCCTTGAACTGGTCCTTGTCGACGACGCCGCCGAGCTGACCGACGGTCGCCTGCGTGTGGTCGGCCGAGAGCGTGAACGAAAGGCGCGCCTGGTGCAGCGTGAGCCCGATCGCGCCCGCCTGCGTCGTGAACACGAGGTCCATCTGCGGGATGATCTCGGTCGTGACGACGTTGCCGGCGACCTGGACCATCGTGAACTGCGTGGTCGGCGTCGTGATGTCGTTCGGGTTCGAGAGGCTCTCCGGCGTGACCGGCCAGCAGTCGGTCCCGTCGAACGCCGGGTGGTGGCCGAGCGCGCCGCCGCCGTAGATGTTCGCGGTGAGCGGGCCCTGATCCGCGTCCATCGTCAGGCCGGGGATGTCGATCATGAGCGTGAACGAGCCGCTCGCGATGCCGCTGTTCGCCTGGCCGCCGACCATCTGCCCGGTCAGCTGGTCGAGCGCGGGCACGACGTTCTTCCCGAACGAGTTGTCGATCCCGGCGGTCCCGTCGGGGTAGGCCGTCGCCGGCCGGGGCGTCGTGCACAGCCCGGTCGACCCCGCCGTCGACACCAAGTTGTCGAGGTCGAAGCCGAGGCCCTCCCAGCCGTTGGCGGAGCCGTCGCCGAAGTCGAGCGACTTCAACGCGAGGATCGTGTCGGTGCTGTCGATGCACATCGGCACGAAGCCGCCTGCGCCGCTGCCACCCGTGCCGCCGCCGCCCGTGCCGGTGGTGGTCGTCGTGGTCGTCGTCGTCGTCGTGGTCGTCGTCGAACCGGGCCCGGTGCTGCCCGGACCGGAGCCAGGGCCCGTGCTCGTCGTCGTCGGCCCGGTGTCCGAGGTCGACGATGCGCCGGCGCCCGCCGTGTCGTCCGAGCCGCCGCACGCCGCCATCGACGCGGTGCACCCCACCAGGATCGCCGCCCCACACCATCCCCATCGACGCAAGTTCATGTCTCCCTTGTAGCCGGACGGGCCCGGCGTCGCCAGGCGTGTTTCGCCAGCGCCGCCCGCTGGCGAGGCTGATACCGTCGGCTGGATGGGCGGCGACGACGGCGCGGCGGGCGACGGCGGCGCGTTCGCGCACACCGGCCGGGCCGACGACGCCGACGACGCCGCGGCGCAGCACGCGGGCGCGCTCGGCGTCGGCGTCGTGCTCGACGAGAAATACCGCCTGAAATCGCGCCTCGGCCGGGGCGGCTTCGGCGACGTGTGGCGCGCCGAGGAGCTGCTCCCCGACGGCGCGCCGTTCCGCGAGGTCGCCCTCAAGCTGCTCGGCTCGGTCGACCACGACGCGGGCGAGTGGACCGAGGAGGCCAAGCTCCTCGCGTCGTTCCGCCACACGTCGCTCGTGACGATCTACGCCGCCGGCATCTTGCGCGACGGCACGCGGTTCGTCGCGATGGAGGTGCTCGAGGGGCAGAACCTCGCCGAGGTGCTGCGCTCGCGCGGCCGCGTGCCGTGGCGTCGCGCGCTCGGCTTTTGCTTCGACGCTGCGGGCGCGCTCGACGTCATCCACGCGCGCGGCGTCGTGCACCTCGACCTCAAGCCCGCGAACCTGTTCCTCTGCACCGACGGCGGGCTCAAGGTGCTCGACTTCGGCATCGCGCGACAGGCGGACGCGGCGCCGCCGTCGCGTGGACCCGCGCGGACCGCAGCCGAGCTCGGCGAGACGCTCGCGCAGATCGTGCCGACGCTGCGCGAGCCGGGCTCCAACGCGCCGCTGCCGCCCCGCCCGAGCGTCGACTCCGAGGCGCTCGCCGCGACGCGGCTCGCGACGCGCGCGACCGACGCTGCAGGCCGCGCCGTCGTCGGCACGCCGGGGTTCATCGCGCCCGAGATCCTCCGCGGCCGACAGCCGACGCCCGCCGCGGACGCGTACGCGCTCGCCGTGTGCCTCGCCCAGCTCGCGACGGGGCGGCTCCCGCACGACGCGCCCGACGAGCCGGAGGACTGGAACGACGCGAGCGCGGTCAGCGCTTGGCTCGAGTCGGTGCGCTCCGCCGCGGCGGAGGGCGCGCTGCGTGCGCTCCCCGAGCTGCCGGCGGGCCTGCGCGCGCTCGTGGCGCGGCTCTGCGCGGCCGAGCCCGAGGCGCGCGGCGTCCCCGCCGGCGGGCTCGCCGCGGCGTTCGGCGAGGTCGTGCGGCTGCCTTTCGGCGCGCCGAACCCGCCATACTTCGGCGTCGCGCCGTTCCCCGCGTCGGCCGAGGGCGTGCTCTTCGGCCGCGACGACGACGTGGAGCGGCTCGGCCGCGAGCTCGCGTTCGAGGGCTGCCTCGTCGTGCAGGGCGCGCGCGCCGTCGGCAAGACGTCGCTCGTGCGCGTCGGCCTCGCCCCGCACGCGGCGCGCACCGCGCTCGACGGCATGGATGACTGGCGGCTCGTCGAGATCGCGCCGGGCGACGACCCTGACGCCGCGCTCCGAGCGGCCCTCACCGCGGCCGGCGCGGCGCTCGACGACGGCGACCCGCCCCCCGACGACGATCTCGGCGAGCGCATCGACCGAGGCACGCTCGACGCGGAGGAGCTCGAGGCGTGGGCGGCCGCCGAGCGCGTTGGTTTGATGCTCTTCGTCGATCCGCTCGAGCTCGCCGCGGCGGCGGCTCCCGAGCGGCGCGCGCGGCTCGAGGCGCTCGCGGCGGCCCTCTCGCGCGAGACGTTCGCGGGGGTACGCCTGGTCGGCGCGCTGTCCGATGCGTTCGCCGCCGACGCGCTGGCGACGTCGCTCGGCGCGATCGTGCGCGCGGGCGTGCGCTTCGTCGGCGGCCCCTCACCGGCCGCCGCACGCGACATCGCGATCGGCCCCGCCGAGCTCGCCGGCGCCGAGATCACGTCGCCCGAGATC
>DATAZX010000077.1:0-77687 GCA_036271815.1 Solirubrobacteraceae bacterium | reverse complement strand
CTGAAGCGGGCTTGCGTGCGCGGCGGCCGGAACGAGCAGCGCGACGAATGCGAACGCTACGGCGAGCAGGCGAGGGGTACGCGACATGGAGCTCCTGGCGGACGGGGGTTGAACGCGACCTGGCGGGACGGCCTCGTGCCGTCCCGCGAGTGAGAACACCGCAGACGCTGCGGAGTTCCGCGTCGTGTTTCTATCGCGTCAGGCGGCGGCGTAGCGCTCCGCGACCTTCGCCCAGTCGACGGTGTTCCACCAGGCCTTCAGGTACGCGGGGCGCGCGTTCTTGTACGTGAGGTAGTACGCGTGCTCCCAGACGTCGTTGCCGAGCAGCGGCGTCTTGCCAGAGGTGAGCGGGTTGTCCTGGTTGGGCGTGCTCGTGATGGCGAGCGCGCCGCCGTCGACGACGAGCCACGCCCAGCCGGAGCCGAACTGGCCGACGCCGGCCGCCTCGAACTTCTCCTTGAACGCGTCGAACGAGCCGAAGGCGCTGTCGATCGCGGCGCCGAGGTCGCCGTCGGGCGCGCCGCCACAGCCCGGACCCATCGACTCCCAGAAGAGGGTGTGGTTGTAGTGCCCGCCGCCGTTGTTGCGGACCGGCCCGCGCTTGTCCTCCGGGATCGCGTCGAGGTTCGCGACGATCTCCGCGATCGGCTTGTCCGCGAACTCGGTGCCCTCGAGCGCCGCGTTGACCTTGTCCACGTAGGCCTGGTGATGCTTGTCGTGGTGGATGGTCATCGTCTGCGCGTCGATGTGCGGCTCGAGTGCGTCGTACGCGTACGGCAGGGCGGGTACCTCGTATGCCATCTGGCTGCTCCTCTGAGTTCGGCGGTCTGTCTTCGGACTCTACCCGTAGGCTTCGGGCTCACCCATGACCCGACTCAGCCAACTCCTGCTGCCCACCGAACGCGAGCCGCCCGCCGACGCGGAGGCGCTGTCGCACAAGCTCATGGTCCGCGCGGGCCTCATCCGCCAGGTCGGCTCGGGGCTGTGGACGTGGCTGCCGGCGGGCTGGCGCGTGCACCGCAAGGTCGAGCAGATCGTGCGCGAGGAGCTCGACGCGATCGACGGCCAGGAGCTGCTCATGCCGCTGCTGATGCCGGCCGAGCCGTGGCGTCGCACGGGGCGCTACGAGATCGACGAGCTGTTCAAGCTCAAGGACCGCAAGGGCGCGGACATGGTGCTGGCGATGACGCACGAGGAGTGCGTGACGGTGCACGTCGCGCAGCTCGTGCGCTCCTACCGCGACCTGCCGTTCAGCCTGTACCACTTCCAGACCAAGGAGCGCGACGAGCCGCGCCCGCGCGCCGGCGTCCTGCGCACGCGCGAGTTCATCATGAAGGACGCCTACACCTTCGATCGCGACCGCGCCGGGCTCGAGCGCCACTACGCGCGCTACGCGGGCGCGTACGACCGGATCTTCGACCGCTGCGGCCTGGAGTGGTACAGCGTGCAGTCCGACGTCGGGATGATGGGCGGCTTCGGCGCGCACGAGTACATGGCGCCGTGCGGTGCCGGCGAGAACGACGTCGCGCTCGCGCCCGGCTACGCGGCGAACGTCGAGGTCGCCAGCGCCGAGGCCCAGCCCGTCGACCTGCCGGCGCCGCTGCCCGCCCCCGAGCGCGTGCACACGCCCGGCACGACGACGATCGACGAGGTCGCGCGGCTGCTGCGCACGCCCGCCGGCGGCCTGCTGAAGTCGGTTCCCGTCGTCGCGGACGGCCGCGGACTCGTGCTCGTGCTCGTGCGCGGGGACCACCGCGTCAACGAGATCAAGCTCGCCAACGCGCTCGGAGCGCCGTTTCGCTTCGCGCTCGAGGACGAGATCCGCGACCGCATCGGGCCGCCGGGCTTCATCGGCCCGGTCGGCGCGAACGTGCACGTCCTGCTCGACGACGCGGTCGGCGACGGCGGCTACGTCGTCGGCGCCAACGAGCCCGACCACCACCTGCGCGGCGTGCAGCCGGGCCGCGACTTCACGTTCGAGCGCGGCGACGTGCGGTCGGTCGAGGTCGGCGACACGGTCGGCGGCCATCCGATCGCGATCGAGCCCGCGATCGAGGTCGGCAACATCTTCAAGCTCGGCACGCGCTTCTCCGAGCCGCTCGGCGCCACCTTCCTCGACGAGAGCGGGACCGAGCAGCTCGTCTGGATGGGGTGCTACGGCATCGGGCCGGCGCGGATCGTCGCGGCCTCCGTCGAGCAGCTGGCCGACGAGAAGGGGATCGCGTGGCCGAAGGCGCTCGCGCCGTGGGACATCGAGGTCGTGTCGCTCGGCAAGGCGGGCAGCGAGGAGCTCGCCGTCGCGGAACGTCTGTACGACGAGCTGTGCGCCGCCGGCTACGAGGTCCTGCTGGACGATCGCGACGGCGGTCCCGGGGCGAAGTTCGCCGACGCCGAGCTCGTCGGCTGCCCGCTGCGGCTGACGGTCGGGCGGCGCTCGCTGCAGGCCGGTGCCGCCGAGGCGCAGATCCGGCGCGGCCTGCGCGACGTCGAGGGCGGCGTGCCGCTGGACGGCGTGGTCGAGGCGGTGGCGAAGCTGTGGCCGGCGATCCCGTAGCGCCGGGCAGCGCCGGCGTCACGCAGGCCGCCGACTCGCGCGCCGCGGATCCGGGCGCGGCCGCGCCGGCCGGCGGGCGCGCGAAGCTGACGTTTCGCCGGCTGACCGGCCTGGATCGCTCCGGGCCGCCGCCGCCCGAGACGCTCGGCGACCAGCCCTGGAACGTCAAGACGATCCCGAACGCGATCGGCTTCGTGCGGCTCGCGCTGATCCCGGTCTTCGTCGTGCTCGCCCTCGGCTCGGACTCGGGCACCGACGCGCTGCCGGCCGTGATCTTCGCGGTGATCTCCTGGAGTGACTACCTCGACGGGATCGCCGCGCGCCTGACCGGCCAGTACAGCCGCTTCGGCGCGCTGCTGGACCCGTTCGTCGACCGCCTGCTCGTCGTCTCCGGGCTCGTCGTGTGCTGGAGCTTCGAGCTGCTGCCGCGCTGGACGATCGCCCTGCTCGTCGCGCGCGAGCTGTTCTTGCTCGTGGCCGGCAACCTCGCGCTGCGCAGGGGCTACGAGCTGAAGATCAACTGGCCGGGGCGGGCCGCGGTCTGGCCGACGATGTCGGCGATCTTCTTCGGCCTCGTCGGCCTGAAGACGCTGGCCGCGGTGCTGATCTACATCGGGCTCGTCCTGTCGTACTACGCCGTCGTGCTGTACGTGCGCGACGCGAGGGCTCAGCTGGGCAGGTCGAGCACCTCGGCCGCCGAGAACTGACCGTTGAACGGCAGCTCGGGGAGGCTCACCGGGAAGCCGGCGGCCTTCACGTGCGACGCAAGCTCGCGCTCGGCCGCGAGCTGCGCGGCGATCGCGCTCCAGCGCCCGAGCCGGTTGCGCAGCGTCGCCGCGGACGGCAGGTCGTGGCGACCGGCGGCGTGGCGCTCGTAGGAGAGCACCGTCGGGATCTCGCCGAGCTCGTCGACGACGCGGCGCAGCGCCGACCAGCAGGCGCTCTCGGTCCAGCGCCGGCGGCGCGCCGAGCCGGCGGGCGCGAGCGGCGTCAGCCCGGCGGCGCGGACGGCGCTCGTCCAGCCGCCCATCCGGTTGAGCACCGTCGGAAGGCTGGGCAGCTCGAGGCCGCGCGCGAGCAGCGCGTACTCCTTGGCGCTCGGGACGCGTCCGAGCCCGGCGGCGACGGCGCGCAGCGCGACGAGGACGTCGCGCTCGGAGTACGTCGGGGTGCCGCGCGCGCCCGACATGCTGGCCCTGCGCGCCGCCTTGTCGACGTCGGTCGCGAAGCGCGCGATCGTGCTGCGGCAGGCGGCCGGCTGCAGGCCGAGCGTGGTCGCGGCGATGCCGGCCTCGGCGCCCGCGCGCCACAGCGCGAGCAGCTCGTCGACGCGTGCCTCCGCCTGCTTGGAGGCGCGCCGCCGGCGCGCATCGGCCACCTGCTCGGGGTCGGGGGCGCCGTAGGCGCGCAGGATCTGACGCACGCGCTCGCGCGAGACGCCGAACTGCAGCGCGATCTCGTCGAGGCTGTGGCCCTGCTCGCGCAGCGTGTGCATCTGGCGCATGCGCTGCAGCGTGCCCGGCGCCGCGACGGCGCCCGCCGGGACGTCGGGATCGGGGAGGGCCTCGAGGAGCGTTTCGCTGGCTGGCGGGTTCATGGTCTGCGGTGCAGTCGCATCTTAGGGTCGCCTAATAGTAGGCGATCGAGCGGCTCGGCGGAAGGGCAGGGTACGGCTTATCGCGGATGGATCGCAACTGCGACGCAGGCCTCGGGCGGATGCCCGACTGCCGTGCGACCGCCGGAGCGTACGGTCGCGTTCAGCGCGCGGCCATGGACGGGTGGACAAGCCGGAGGGTCCGATGCAGACTCGAGGGCGAACGATCTGCGACCGGACCGCCACGACGGGAAGGCACCATGCCGCTGCACCTGAGCACCACGATCGACATCCACGCGACGCCCGACGCGGTCTGGGCGGCGCTCGTCGACCTGCCCGCCTACGCGGACTGGAACCCGTTCATCACGCGGGCGAGCGGCACGCCCGCGGCCGGGGCGCGCCTGACGCTGAAGCTCCAGCAGGCCAACGGGCGCGGGCTCACGATCCGCCCGAAGGTGCTCGTCGCCGAGCCCGGGCGCGAGCTGTGCTGGCTCGGCCATCTGCTGATCCCCGGCATCTTCGACGGCAGGCACCGCTTCACGGTCGCGCCGCTCGACGGGGGCTGTCGCCTCGTGCAGGAGGAGCACTTCGGCGGCCTGCTCGTCCCGATCCTGTCCAACGGCCTGCGCAGCGGGACGCAGCCGGCGTTCGAGGCGATGAACGCCGCGCTCAAGCGCCGGGTCGAGGCCGCCTCAGTCTCAAGCTGAGCTTGATGGCCAGGTCGCTGGTATGCTCGCCTGCGCCCGGCCGGCGCCCATTTCTGTAGAGGAGAGCATTCTTGATGGACTCGTTTCCCGACCTTGGTTCGCTCGGAGACCAGGAGCTGAAGGACCTCATCCAGCAGCTCACCCAGGAGGAGGTCGAGGTGTCCTACCGGCGCCGGATCCTGCACGGCAAGATCGACATCCTGCGGGCCGAGCTCGTCAACCGGCTGCGCAAGAAGAACGAGAACGGCGAGGACCTCATCTCGGGGGCGGACGTGCAGCGCCTCACGGACATCCTGGCGGGGCGCACGTCCCAGGAGTGATGGCGCTTCACTGCCCCGAGTGCGGATTCGTCAACGCTGAGGGCGCCAACTACTGTCAGAAGTGCGGCGCCTTCGTCGGCCCGGCGGCGGACTCGCAGAAGGACCCCGTCACGGCGACGTACCGCATCGACGAGACCGGCGACCTGATCCCCGTCGAGCTCGAGGACGTCGTCGCGGCCGAGGGCGCGGCGCTCGTCATCCGCGCGGGCGGCGGACGCGTGGGGGAGAGCTTCGCGCTGCACGACGATCGCATCACGATCGGCCGGCGGCCCGACTCGGCCGTGTTCCTCGACGACGTCACCGTGTCGCGCGACCACGCGCTGATCGTGCGCCGCGGCGGCGACTGGCACCTCGACGACCTCGGCTCGCTGAACGGGACCTACGTCAACCGCCACCGCATCGAGACGCACCACCTGCAGGACGGCGACGAGCTGCAGGTCGGCAAGTACAAGCTGACCTTCCTGTCGCGGTGACGACGACGATGGCGACCGAGCCGACACTTCCGCTCGACGCCGGCGAGCTCGACGGCGAGCGCCCGCAGAAGTCGATGACGATCGGCGCCGTCTGCAAGGCGCTCGCGCAGGAGTTCCCGGACATCTCGATCTCGAAGATCCGCTATCTCGAGGACCAGAAGCTGTTGAACCCGCGCCGCACGCCCGGCGGCTACCGGCTCTACACGTCCTCCGACGTCGTCCGGCTGCGCACGATCCTGCGCCTGCAGCGCGACGAGTTCCTGCCGCTGCGCGTCATCCGCCAGGAGCTCGCCTCGGGGCGCCACGGCGATCCCGACGCGACCGTGACGTCCGGTGCGAGCACCTCCGGCGCCGGCAAGCGCAAGCGCCGCGCGAGCGTCTCGGTCCAGGACGGCGGCGCGATGTACGCGCTAGAGGACGTGCTCGAGGACACGCGCGCCAACGCCGAGCTCGTCAAGGAGCTCGAGGACTACGGCGTCATCAAGGGCGACATCCGCGCGGGGACGCACTACTACGACGAGACCGAGCGGGAGATCATCCGCGCGGTCACGGAGCTCGCGCGCTACGGCGTCGGCGGGCGCAACCTGCGCGTCTTCCGCTCGTCGGCCGATCGCGAGGCGGCGCTGCTGCAGCAGATCCTCGCCCCGGCGCTGCGCTCGCGCAACCCCGAGCGCCGCAAGGAGGCGCTCGAGGCGCTGGAGAACCTCGCCGCGGTCGCCTCGCACCTCAAGCACCTGCTGTTGATCCGCGACCTGCGTCGCATCGCGAACTGACCCGGAGATCCAGATGACCGCCGTCGACGAGGGCTCCCTGGAGCGCTACATCCGCTCGATCCCCGACTACCCGAAGCCGGGGATCGTCTTCCGCGACATCACGCCGCTGATCGCGAGCCCCGACGGCCTGGATCGCGCGATCGCAGCGCTCTCCGACGTCGCGCGCGAGCTGCGGCCCGACATCGTGATCGGCCCCGAGGCGCGCGGCTTCCTGCTCGGGCCGGCGATCGCGCGCGAGGTCGGCGCAGGCTTCGTGCTCGCCCGCAAGCCCGGCAACCTGCCGCACGACACGATCAGCGCGGACTACGCACTCGAGTACGGATCGGACGCGCTCGAGCTGCATGCCGATGCGATCGCAGCCGGCGCGCGCGTGCTCGTCCACGACGACCTGCTCGCGACGGGCGGCACGGCGCGCGCGCTCTGCGAGCTCGTCGGGCAGCTCGGCGGCGAGGTCGTCGGCTGCGCGTTTCTCATCGAGCTCGCGTTCCTCGGCGGTCGCGCGCTGCTCGAGCCGCACGACGTGCGCGCGCTGATCCGCTACGACGCGGAGTAGCGCGCCGCGGTCAGGGGGCCGTGGTCGTGGGCGGCTGGGTCGCCGTCTGACCGGTGGACTTCGCCTTCGGGACGATGAGCTGGCCGCGCAGGAAGATCTTGCCCGGCTTGTCGGGCTTCTCGACGCTCTCGCGCGTGATCAGCACCTCGTTGTAGGTGCGCGTGTCGGGCGACAGCGGAGCGGCGACCTGCAGCCCTCCGGTGGCCGTGACGCTGGCCTTCGGGAAGCCCACGAACATGGCGTCGCTGGCCGACGTGTACAGCCAGATCGCGTAGGACGTGTTGGCCGGCGCCGCGGGCAGCTTCTTGCCGGCGACGATCAGCTTGAACTGGTTGTTCGACTGGTAGCGGATGATGCCGGCCTCGCCCGACCACGGCGACTTCGCGCCCTTCGGCGGGCGCAGCGTCGCGGTCGCGATCACCTGCGGCGTCTCCTTGGGGACGCCCGGCGCCGTGCGCGTCACGGTCGTCGTCGCGACCTTGTCGTCGTTGGAGCTCTTCGGATAGATGTGGAAGATCAGGATCAGCGCGATCGCGACCAGCACGCCGAGCGCTCCGACGAACAGCCGGTTGCCGAGCTGTGAGCTGCCCTTGCCGGCGGCGCCCCGTCCCGGCCTGGCACCCTCGGCCGCGTCGACCGGGATCGTGGGCTCGGCCGGCTCGGCGGGCACCTCGGCGACCGCGGAGCCGCCGATCGGCCGCAGCGCGCTCGCGACCGCGCGTGCCCAGCCGCGCCCGTCGGCGGAGTCGTCGAGGTACTCGAGCGTCGCCGCGCGGCGCGAGGCGATCTGCTGGCCGAGCAGGTAGTCGGCGACCTCGCGGCGGCGGTCGGCGCCGATGTCCGGCCGCCCGGGACCGAGCGCGGCCACGGACTCGTGCGCCCGCGCCTGCACGGAGCTCGTGTCGGACCTCAGCAGCGCGGCGATCTCCTCGTAGGACTTGCCCTGCTTGAGCAGGAGCTGCAGGATGGCGCGCTGCTGGTCGGTCAAGCTGTCGATGCCGGCCATCTGGCCGCAACCCTAATGGTTTGAGCCGGATGGACCCCCGGCGTTCCCGGCGGGGCGCCGCGACCGCCGCCCGGCCCGTCTCGCGGCGGCGGCGCCGCGACGCCTCGCTAGGGTCCGGGCATGGACGCGGACGATCTGCTGGCGCACCCCGTCGGCTTCGACGCGCTCCTCGGGCTCGAGCTGCTCGAGTGCACCGAGGAGCTCGTCACGGCGCGCCTGCCGGTGCGCGACGAGCTGCTGCAGCCGTTCGGGCTCGTGCACGGCGGCGTGCTCGCCTCGATCGCGGAGACGCTGGCGTCGGTCGGGACGGCGGTCGTCGTCATCCCGCAGGGCAACGGCGCGATGGGCCTGTCCAACCAGACCTCGTTCCTGCGGCCGCTCGTCAGCGGCACCATCCACGCGCGCGCCCTGCGCCGCCACCGCGGCCGCACGACCTGGATCTGGGACGTCGAGATCTGCGACGACGCGGGCCGCGTGTGCGCGCTGTCGCGGATGACGATCGCGGTGCGGCCGATCGCGCGCGAGTCGTAGCCGCGAGCCGTTTGGACCGGCGGGAGCCGCTCAGCCGCGGTAGCGGTTCGTGATCGGCAGGCGCCGGTCGCGACCGAACGCGCGCGTCGTGACCTTGATGCCGGGCGGCTGCTGGCGGCGCTTGTACTCCGCGAGGTCGACGAGCCGGATGACGCGGTCGACGTCGGCGGCGGGCAGGCCGCGCGCGACGAGCTGGTCGCGCCCGAGGTCGCGCTCGACGTAGCCCTCGAGGATCGCGTCGAGGATCTCGTACGGGGGCAGCGAGTCGTCGTCGCGCTGGTCGGCGCGCAGCTCGGCGGACGGCGGGCGCGTGAAGAGATCGGCGGGGACGAGCACGCCGCCGGCACGCTCGTCGCGCCGGCGGGCCAGCCGGTAGACGAGCTGCTTGGGGACGTCCTTGATGACCGCGAAGCCGCCCGCGCTGTCGCCGTAGAGCGTCGAGTAGCCGACCGACATCTCGGACTTGTTGCCGGTCGTCAGCACGAGCCAGCCGAACTTGTTCGACAGCGCCATCAGCAGGTTGCCGCGGATGCGCGCCTGCAGGTTCTCCTCGGTGAGGTCGTGCTCGCGGCCGGCGAACGGCGTCTCGAGCGCGCCTGCGAAGGACCGCATCATCGGCTCGATCGGCAGCTCGAGCAGCTCGACGCCGAGGTTCGCGGCGAGCACGCCGGCGTCCGAGCGCGTCCCCGACGAGGAGAACGGCGACGGCATCGTCACGCAGGTCACCGCCTCGGCCCCGACCGCGTCGACCGCGATCAGCGCGACGAGCGTCGAGTCGATGCCGCCGCTGAGGCCGAGCACGACGTGCTCGAAGCCGTTCTTGCGGACGTAGTCGCGCGTGCCGAGGACGAGCGCCGCGTAGATCTCCTCGACCTCCTCGAGCAGGGGCGCGATCGCCGGCTGGGCAGCGGGCGCAGCGCTCGCCTCGCCCGCGGCGTCGCCCCGCACGCCGAAGGAGCCGAGCCGGTCGACCGCCGCGCTGGCCGTGCGCGCCGGCGCCCGGCGGCGCGTGTCGCGCAGCCGCGCCGAGCCGGCGGCGACCGTGTCGACGTCGGCGAACAGCAGCGCCTCCCGAAACTGGGGGGCGCGGGCGATCACGGCGCCGTCGTGGTCGACGACGAACGAGTGCCCGTCGAAGACGAGCTCGTCCTGCCCGCCGACGAGGGCGCAGAACGCGACGGCGGCGAGGTCGTCGCGGGCGCGCTGGGCGATCATCCGCTCGCGCTGGGGACCCTTGCCGGCGTGATAGGGCGACGCCGAGATGTTGACGATCAGCCGCGCGCCGGCGAGCGCCTCGTCCGACAGCGGCGGGCCGGGCTGCCAGACGTCCTCGCAGACCGTCAGCCCGATCGTCACGCCGTCGACCTCGAAGGTCGCGCCGCGCGCGCCGGGCTGGAAGTAGCGCAGCTCGTCGAAGACGCCGTAGTTGGGCAGGTGCAGCTTGCGATAGCTCGCCTGCAGGGCGCCGTCGGCGAGCAGCGCGGCCGCGTTGTGGACGTCCTCCGCGCGCTCGGGGTAGCCGACCACCGCGACGATCCCGTGCGTGCCGGCGGCGAGCCGCCGCACGGCCGCGCGGGCGTCGGCGAGGAAGTGCTCCTTGAGCAGCAGGTCCTCGGGCGGATAGCCCGTCAGCGCGAGCTCGGGGAAGCAGACGAGCTGTGCGCCGCCGTCGCGCGCGGCGACGATCTGCTCGGCGATCCGCGCCTCGTTTCCGGCGATGTCGCCGACGACCGCGTCGATCTGGGCGAGCGCGATGCGAAACGGCGCGGTCACCTGTCGGTGCGGCCGAGCCAGTACTCGACGAAGCCGCGCAACGCCGGGTCGTCCGGACCGCGGGCGTCGTAGCGCCGGTCGCTCGTCAGCGCGACGACGGGCGCGCGCACGCCGGTCTGACGGCGCACGATCACGGCCTGCCCGGCCGCCTGGACCGCGGGTGTCGCCGGGCCGCCGGTGTCCGTCGCGAGCGCGCGCAGCGCCGACGTCTCGCGCTCGTCGCTGAACAGCAGCACGACGTTGCCGGGCGCGACGACCGGTCGCGCGCCGGCCGCGCGGGTGACTCCCGGCCCGCGCGTGCCGGACACCGTCGCGTCGTCGTGGGCGTTGAAGTACGCCAGCGCCGCGATGACGCCGGCGACCGCGACGAGCACGCCGGCGACCGCGACGCCGATGCGCCGGGCCGTCACGCCGCGCTCGGGCCGGAGGGTCGGGCGCCGGCGGCCCTGCGGCGACCGCGGGCGGCGCGGCGCGGGATCGACGCGCCGCTCGCGAGCGCGTCGATCGCCGCGCGCAGGTCGGTGGCGAGGACGTCGAGATCCGGCAGCGCCTCGTAGTCGGCGAGCAGGCCGAAGCCGAGCCGCCCGTCGTAGCTCATGACGGCGATCCCGAGCGCCTGGCGGCCCGTGATCGGGACGACCGGGTACAGCGCGAGCAGGCGCCGCCCGAGCAGATAGCGCGGCGTCTGCGGTCCGGGCAGGTTGGTGACGACGAGGTCGAAGCCGAGCTGGCTCTGCTGCAGCCGCGCGGCCTGGCTCATGATCGTCGTCGAGGCGAAGCCCGCGAGCTCGGTCAGGGTGCGCGCGCCGACCGCGTGGATCGTGCCGCCGAGCTGGCCGGTCGCCGCGCGGATCGCCTGGAACTGCTCGACCGGGTCGTCGACGCCGACGGGCAGCGCGACGCCGACCGGTGCGACCTCGCTGCCGGCGCCGTTGCGAGCCGGGCCGTCGCCGTCGCCGTCGTGGTCCGCACGGACGGCGATCGGCACGAGCGCCTGCAGGACGAGCTCGCGCGTGTCGATCCCGCGGTGGCTGAGATAACGCCCGAGCGCGCCGGCGACGACCGCGAGCACGGCGTCGTTGACGGTCCCGCCGAGGCCGTCCTTGATCGCGCGCAGCTCGGAGAGCTCGGCGTCGACCCACGTGTAGCGCCGGTGCGGCCCGACGCGGACGTTGAGTGGCGTCGGCGGCGTCGGGACGATGCCCGCGAACGCGAACGCCCCCGAGGCGCGCAGGCGATCGCGCGCGCCTTGGGCCAGCCGGCGGGGGCGCTGCAGCACCGAGCGTGCGGCCGTCGCCACCGCCTGCGGGTGGGTCACGCGGTCGATCAGCGCCTCGGACAAGAGCTGCGCGGGCGTCGGCAGCGGGCTCGCGACCCAGGCGCTCCGCGGCTCGGGCGGCGGCGGGGCGGCGTCCGGCTCGGTGTCGAACAGCACCGTCGTGATGTCGACCGCGGAGATCCCGTCGACGATCGCGTGATGGCTCTTGACGATCAGTGCGAAGCGGCCGTCGCCGAGGCTGTCGACGAGCCACATCTCCCACAGCGGCTTCGTGCGATCCAGCGGCTGCGCGAAGATCCGGCCGGCGAGCACCTGCAGCTGCTGCTCGTCGGCGGGGGCGGGCAGCCCGGCATGGCGCAGGTGGTAGCGCAGGTTGAAGTGCGGGTCGTCGACCCAGACGGCACGGCCCTGGTCGCGCGGGACCTCGGCGAGGCGCTGGCGAAAGCGCGGGACGAGATGCAGCCGCGCGTCGACGTGCTCGCGCAGGTCGTCCCACGACGGCGCGGGCCCTTCGAAGATCGTCACGGACGCGACATGCAGCCGCGCACCCGCCTTCTCGAGCGCGAGAAACGACGCGTCGACGGCGGAGATCCTCTGGCCGTGACCCATGCGGTGCGATTCTACGGCGACGCTGGTCGCATGCGCCATCGGTTGCAACCGCGGTCGATCGCCGCGTGACGTGCACGTGGCGGTCGAGGTCCTCGGCGGGACGCGATCGTCGTGGTGCGGCGCGTTCGCGACGACGCCCTGCAAGAACCCCGCCGCGTCGTCTCCGGCGAACGACGCGCAGCCGGGACCTCCGGCGTCGTCGTCATCGTATGGGCGATGCCGCCGATCGCCCACGTCGACGTCGACGCGTTCTACGCGAGCGTCGAGCTGCAACGCCGGCCCGAGCTGCGCGGCCTGCCGGTGATCGTGTCCGGCTCCGGGCCGCGTGCGGTCGTCACGACCGCGTCCTACGAGGCGCGCCGGTTCGGCATCGGCTCGGCGATGCCGACCGCGCGGGCGCGGCGGCTGTGCCCGGACGCGATCCTCGTGCCGCCGGACTTCCCCGCCTACCGCGCGGCCTCGCAGAGGGTCATGGATCGCGTCCGCGCGCAGGTCGAGCGCGTCGAGGTCATGGGACTCGACGAGGCCTACCTCGACCTCGACGGCCTCGTCGCGCCGCGCGCCGCGATGCGCCGGCTCGTCGAGGAGATCCGCGCCGAGACGGGCCTGGACTGCTCGGTCGGGATCGGCCCCAACCGGCTCGTGGCGAAGGTCGCGTCGGACGCCGAGAAGCCGCGCGGCTTCGTCGTCCTCACGCGCGAGCAGGCGTGCGAGCGCTTCGGCTCGCATCCACCCGGGCTCGTGCCCGGCATCGGCCCGAAGACGGTCGCGCGCCTCGAGCGGCTGGGCCTCGTGACGCTGGCCGCGCTCGCCGCCGCGCCGCTCGAGCTGCTGACCGCCGAGTTCGGGGCCAACCACGGCCCGGACCTCCAGCGTCGCGCGCAGTTCGAGGGTCCCGCGACGCTGACCCCGGTGCGCGTCGCGGTCTCGGAGTCGCGCGAGACGACGTTCGACACCGACATCGGCGACGTCGCGCGCCTGGAGGCGATCCTCACCGATCTCGCCACGCAGCTCTGCGAACGGCTCGCCAAGCAGGAGCGGCGCGGGCGCAACGTCGCGATCAAGGTCCGCCTCGACGACTTCACGACGGTCACGCGCGCCCGCACGATCGACGTCTTCACGAACGACCCGGCGACCGTCGCCGGCGTCGCGGTGACGCTGCTGCGCGAGTACGCCCCTGCCCGGCCGGTGCGCCTGCTCGGCGTGCGCGTCGCCGCGTTCGAGCCCGGCGAGGTCGCCGAGGCGACCGACCAGCTCGCGCTCCCGCTGTAGCGTGGAGACGATGCCGACCCTCTCCGTCAACGGGACCGAGCTGTACCACGAGCGCCGCGGCGCGGGCGAGCCGCTGCTGCTGATCATGGGCATGTCCGGCCACAGCCTGCACTGGGGCGAGCCGTTCCTCGGCGAGCTCGAACGCGACTTCGAGCTGATCCTCTACGACCACCGCGGCGTCGGGCGCAGCGCGGCCGAGAGCGAGCCGTTCACGATCGCCCGTCTCGCCGAGGACGCGCTCGCGCTGCTCGACGCGCTGCAGATCGAGCGCGCGCACGTGCTCGGGATCTCGATGGGCGGGATGGTCGCGCAGGAGCTCGCGCTCGCACAGCCGCAGCGGATCCTCACGCTGACGCTCGGCGCCACGTACTGCGGCGGTCCGGGCGCGCAGTTCACCGACGACACGGTCGTGCAGTCGCTCGCCGCGGCCATCCTGTCGGGCGACGCCGAGCGCAAGGTCCGCACCGGCTGGGAGTACAACGTGTCGCCCGAGTTCGCGACCGGCGCGGGCAACTTCGAGCGCTTCGCCGAGGTCGCCGCGATGTACCCGATGGCGCTGGCGATGACGCTGCTGCAGGTGCAGGCGATCGTCGGACACGACACGAGCGCGCGGCTGGGGGAGATCGCGGCGCCGACGCTCGTCGTGCATGGCACGGCCGATCAGATGCTCGCCGTCGCCAACGGCGAGATCGTCGCGGGGCTGATCCCCGGCGCGCGCCTGGAGCTGCTGGACGGCGTCGGCCACCTGTTCTTCTGGGAGCAGCCGGAGCGCGCGGCACAGCTCGTGCGCGAGCACGTCGCCGCGGCGCGCGCGTAGCCGGCGAGGATCAGTACAGGGCGGCGGCGAGCTTGCGCCGCGTCTCGCGGGCGAGCGGATGGTCGACGCCGAGCTCGTCGAGGATCGCGACGACGATCCGGCGGATGCGGTTGGCATCGCCGTTCTTGGCGGCGAGCAGCGCGACGAGCTCGTCCAGGCCGGCCGCGAGGTCGCCGGCGTCGAGCTTGGCGAGTGCCGCGACGAGCTCCGCCGGCGGATCGTCCGCCTCGAGCTCGATGCGGGCGGCGAGGCCCTCGGCGCGGAAGCTGCCGGGCGCGTTGCGCACCAGCGCGAGCGCGCCGTCCGCGTCGCCGGCGCGGTAGAGCAGCTGCGCGAGCGCGAACGCGGCGTCGAGGTTCTTCGGATCGAGCGCGACGGCCTTGCGCAGGGACGCCTCGTCGCCGGCCTCGAGCAGCCGCTGGGACTCCGACGGCACGAGGCCGTCGAAGAACCTCTCGACCTGAGCGGGCGGCAGGCCGCCGACGAACTCCGCGACGATCTCGCCGTTCTGGAACGCCTTGACGGCGGGGATCCCCTGGATGCCGAAGCGCTCGGAGAGGTGGGGGTTCTCGTCGGTGTCGATCTTCGCCAGGACGACCTTGCCGTCGCGCGTGGCGGCCGCCTTCTCGAGCAGCGGACCCAGCTGGCGGCACGGTCCGCACCACGGCGCCCAGAAGTCGACGACGACCGGGACCTCGCTGGATCGGTTCAGCACCTCGGCCTCGAAATCGGCCTCGCTCACGTCGATGACGGTCATGCGAACGATGGTAGAGAAGGCCGGTCGCGCGCCGGCGAGGCCTGCGGACCGGCGCTGCTGCAAGGCTTGTGCGCATGCTCGAGCGCTCGATCGCCGGTGCCGACGTCACGCTGGGCGTGACCGACGACGGGGACGGCATCCCGGTCGTGCTGCTGCACGGCCTCTCGAGCACGCGCCGCTACGTCGTCATGGGGTCGCGCGCGCTGCAACGCGCGGGACATCGCGTCGTCAGCTACGACGCGCGCGGACACGGCGTGTCGGCGCCGGCGCCGACACCGGACGCCTACGGCTACGAGCGGCTCAGCGCCGACCTCGCGGCGGTGCTCGACGCGCTCGAGCTCGAGCGCGCCGTGCTGGCGGGCGGCTCGATGGGCGCGCACACGATCCTGCGCCTCGCGCTCGACATGCCCGAGCGCGTCGCCGGGCTCGTGGTCATCACGCCCGCCTTCGATCCCGTCGGCTACGACCGCGACGACCGGCTGCGGCGCTACGACGCCCTGTCGGAGGGGATGCGCCGCGACGGGATCGAGGGCTACCTCGCCGCCTACGGGCTCGAGGCGCTCGAGCCGGCCTGGCGGGACTCCGTCACGACGTTCGTGCGCCAGAGCCTGTCGCGCCACGAGCACCTCGACGCGGTGGCGGACGCGCTGCGCGCCGTCCCGCGCTCGCGCCCGTTCGACGACCTGCACGCGCTCGAGCTGATCGAGTGCCCGGCGGTCGTCGTCGCGAGCCGCGACGGCGCCGACCCCGGACATCCGCTCGCGCTCGGCGAGGCGTACGCGGAGCTGCTGCCGCGGGGCCGGCTCGTGGTCGAGGCCGAGGGCCGGTCGCCGCTCGCCTGGCAGGGCGGACAGCTGTCGAAGGTCATCGCGGAGCTCGCGGCGGAGGCGTGGTGAGGGCGCTCGCGCGAACGCGCGCGGCGAGCCCCAGTGCTCCGCGCGCGGCGACGGCGCGTGCGTGTGCGGGCGGCGCGGCCACGGGCGCCGGCGGATGAGCGGCGAGATCGAGATCACGCTGTACACCGATCCGGCATGCCCGTTCGCGTTCTCGGCCGAGCCGGCGCGGATGCGGCTGCGCTGGCACTACGGCGACCAGCTGCGCTGGCGACCGCGCATGATCGTGCTGACGCGCGAGCCCGGCGAGGCGGAGAAGCTCGCGCAGGGGGCGCCCACGCTGCAGCGCCGCTACGGGATGCCGATCGATCCGCGCCCGCTCGCGCGGCCGGCGTCGTCGGAGCCCGCGTGCCGGGCGGTCGTCGCGGCGCGGCTGCACGCGCCGGTGGCCGAGGAGCCGCTGCTGCGCGGCCTGCGGGTGCGCGCGATGCTCGGCGGCCTGCTCGACGATCCGCCGCTGCTGGCCGCGGCCGCGCGCGACGCCGGCCTGGATCCCGCGCAGCTGGACTCGTGGACCTGCGAGGCGGCCGTGACGGAGGCGCTGCGGGCCGACGTCGCGGCGGCGCGCTCGCCGTCGCCGGCCGCTCGGGCGCGCGATCACAAGCTCGGCGGGCCGCGCGAGGAGCGCCGCTACACGGCGCCGAGCTACGAGATCGCCCTCGCCGGAGACGGTGGATCGTCGATCGCGATCGCGATCGCGGGATTGCACCCGGTCGAGGTCTACGAGGGCGCGATCGCGAACCTCGCCCCGCACCTCCTGCGCCGGCCCAAGCCCGAGGACGTGCGGGAGCTGCTCGCGTGGGCGGGAGAGCCGCTCGCGACGGCGGAGGTCGCGCTCGTCATGCAGGTCGACGCGACGGACGCGCGCGCCCAGCTCAGCCGCGTGGCGACCGCGACCGCGGCAGGCGCGGACTTCTACTGGTCGCTGCCGGCCGGCGGCGCGTGAGCGGGGCCGCGTGACGCCGGGCGGCGCCGCCGGCTACGCGGGCACCCCGCTCGTGCGCAAGCTCGGCTTCAAGCCGGGCATGCGCGCGCACTACGTCGCCGCGCCCGCGGGGTTCGCGGCGCTCGTCGGCGCGCTTCCGGACGGCGTGCGCGTGCTGGCGCGGGCCGCGGGGGAGCTCGACCTCGTCGTCGCGTTCGTGTCGTCGCGCGCCGAGCTCGAACGCCGGATCGGCGGCCTGCACGCCAGGCTCCATCCAGACGGGATGCTCTGGGTAGCCTGGCCGAAGCGTGCCTCGAGGGTGCCCACCGACATGAGCGAGCACGTCGTCCGCGACGTCGCGCTGCCACGCGGCCTGGTCGACGTGAAGGTGTGCGCGATCGACGACACGTGGTCGGGGCTGAAGCTCGTCGTCCGGCGGGAGCTGCGCACGTGAGCGCCGCCGCGCCGGGCGGGGAGGCGGTCGCCGGCAAGCTCCCCGCCGGCGCCGCGGGCGGCGGCAGCGACGCCGGTCCGGACCCTCCGGTCGACGACGCGCCGGGCGCACGCGCGCATGACGGCGATGGCGCGCGCGCGCCGGTCGCGCGACGGCGCGGGCACCACCACACGATCGGCCACATGCTGTGGATCGCGCCGCGCAGGCTGTACGAGTTCTACTGGGGAGAGGGGATCGCGGATGACGTCCCGGCGCTCGCCTACTACCTCGTGCTGTCGCTGGCCCCGTTCGCGCTCGGACTCGCGGCGCTCGAGGCGCTGCTGCTGAAGGACGTCGTGTCGGCGCTGTCGGTCGCCGACCAGCTCAATCGCTTCCTGCCGCAGGCGCTGCACGGCGACATCCGCAAGCTCGTGCTCGGCACGCGCGACAACTCGCCGATGCTGCTCGCGCTCGCGCTGTTCGCGATGCTGTGGACGACGTCGGGCGGCATCGGCGTCATCGAGCGCTGCCTGTCGCGGATCCTCGGCGTCCCGCGCCACAACATCCTGATCGGGCGCGTGCGCAACCTCGGGCTCGGCGCGCTCGTGGCGTTCGCGGTGATCCTCGCGTCGCTGAGCATCTCGATCGTGACGAACGTGTCGTCGGAGCTGCGGCCCGGTCGCGGCTTCCCGGGTCCGATGATCCTGATCTTCAACGGCGTCGGCTCGATGCTCGTGTTCGCGACGATCTACCGCTACGCGCCGCTGACGCGCATGCGCTGGCGCTCCGCGCTGCTCGGTGGCATCCCGGGCGGCCTGGCGCTGCAGGCCGTGCCCGCCGTCGTCGGGCTCTACGTCTCCGCGGCCAACGGCTTCGCGGCGGTGCAGCTGTTCCTGCTGCTGGCGATCATGATGCTCGGCCTGTACATCGTCGCGCTGCTGCTGCTCGTCGGCGCCGGGATCGCCGGCTGCGCGGAGCGGCGGTCGTGGACGAGCGGCGAGGACTGCCGAGCCTGAATCGAGGCCGAGCCGGCCATACGGCCCGCCGCGAGCTGCGGCGCGGCAACGACGAACACCCCGGCCGCGCGCGGCTTCCGGGGTGTTCGTCGCTGCTGAGGCTTGTGGTGGCGGTGTCGCTCCG
Organism: Solirubrobacteraceae bacterium; assembly: GCA_036271815.1. Lineage (GTDB taxonomy): Bacteria > Actinomycetota > Thermoleophilia > Solirubrobacterales > Solirubrobacteraceae > CADCVQ01. Next base: position 59,278 of record DATAZX010000077.1, on the reverse strand, counting down.
CGCTCGACGCGCGTCGCGGGACAACGCCACGGTTCAGCCGTTGAGCTGCTTCTTGAGCGCTGACGCGGCTGAGAACTTCGCGGCCTTGCTGGCTGCGATCTGGATCGTCTCGCCAGTGGCCGGGTTGCGGCCCTCACGAGCGGAACGCTCGCTCACGCTGAACTTGCCGAAGCCTGCGACGGCGACCTCGCCGCCTCCAGCGAGCTCGGCTGCGATCGCGTCGAAGGTGGCGTCGACGGCACCCTTTGCGTCAGAACCGCTGAGACCGGTGTCCGTGGCCACCTTCTGTGCGAGCTCCTGCTTGGTCATTGAGTACTCCCGAGTCGGGTTCAGATCGGCCTACGCTAGCGGTTGCCCCGGCGTTGCGGGACTTCATCTGACTTCGCGGGCTCGCTGGAAGCGCTCGTAGCGAGCCTCTGCGACGAGCAGGTCGCGGCGTTGTCGCGCAACTTCCCGCATCCGGATTGCGTTTCGCCAGACGATAGGTTCGGCCGGCAGGTCACACGGCACACATCGGGTTATGGAGGCGGGACGATGACTCCCCTGTCGAGGCTCTTCGTCGGGATCAGGTCGGCTGGACACGGACGTGCGGGCGCCCCGACGCGGCTCGGCGGGGTGCTCGTCGCGACGCTCGCGACCGTCTGCGCGGCGCCGGCGGGCGCGGGCGCCGTGCTGCCCCAGCCGCCGCCCGCGCGGCCGCTGCCCAGCCCGGCGTTCGTCACCAACGGCGACGTCAACGCGCTCGCGCGCAGCAACGACACGATCTTCCTCGGCGGCGACTTCACGCGGATCGGCCCGCCGACCGGCGGCGGCGTCGCGCTGGACCCCGTCACCGGCCTGCGGGCCACGCAGTTCCCCGACGTGCGCGGCACCGGCTTCGCGCTCGTCCCCGACGGCGTCGGCGGCTACTACATCGGCGGTCACTTCGATGCCGTCGGCGGACTGCCGCGCAAGAACCTCGCGCACGTCCTCGCCAGCGGCGCGGTCGACCCGAGCTTCGCCCCCGTCGTCGACGACGACGTGCTCGCGCTCGCGCTCTCCGGCGGTCGCCTCTACGTCGGCGGCGACTTCCTGCACGTCGGCGACGTGATCCGCCGCCGGCTCGCGGCGCTGGACCCGGCGACCGGCGCGGTCGACCCCGCCTTCAACCCGGGCGCCGACCAGAGCGTGCAGGACTTCGCGATCGCCGGCACGCGGATGTTCGTCAACGGCCGCTTCACCGGAATCGCCGGACACAGCCGCAGCGGGATCGCCGTGCTCGACACGACGACCGGCGAGCTCGATCCGGCGTTCGACGCGGTTCCCAACGGCCAGGTCGACGCGGTGCTCGCGCTCGGCTCGCGCTTCTACGTCGGCGGCACGTTCACGGAGGTCTCCGGTCGCAGCCGCGCCGGCCTGGCGGCGTTCGACGTCTCGACCGGAGCGCTGGACCCGAACTTCAGCCCGTCCACGAACGGCAACGTCTACAACCTCGCGACCGACGGCACGCACCTCTTCGTCGCCGGGCACTTCACCGAGATCGGGCGCGCGTTCGACAACGCGGTCGCGTCGCTGGACCCGGTCACGGGAGAGGCCAGCCAGGCGTTCCGGCTGTTCCTCGACAAGGACGCCTACACGCTCGCGATGGTCGGGCCGGAGCTCTACATCGGCGGCGAGTTCACGAAGGTCGACGAGCAGCCACGCAACCGACTGGCTGCCGTCGACGCGACGACGGGCGCGGTCGACCCGAGCTTCGACCCCGATCCCGACGACGACGTGTACGCGCTCAGCATCGTCGCCGGGCACCTGATCGCCGCCGGCAAGTTCACGAGCGCGCCGCGGATCGTCGCCAACCACCTCGCCGCGATCGACGGCGTCAACGGCCTGCCCGACCCCGCGTGGGGAGCCGGCACCGACGACGACGTGTCCGCGCTGACCGTCGCCGACGGGCGCCTGTTCGCCGGCGGCACGTTCAAGACGGCCAACGGCGCGACGGGCAAGGGCCTCGCCGGCTTCGACGTCACGACGGGCGCGCTGAGCGTCCTCGACGTGCCGGTCCGCGGCAGCGTGAACGCCCTGGCGGCGGCCGGCAAGCGGCTGTACGTCGGCGGCTCGTTCGATCGCGTCGGCGGCAAGAGCCATCCCGCGCTCGCCGCCATCGACCTCGACGCGAACAAGCTCGCGCCGCGCTTCAACGCGCCGCGCTCCCTGCGCCGCGCCTCGTTCAGGTTCGCCGACGTGCAGGCGCTCGCGCCGCTGCACGACCGGCTGCTGGTCGGCGGCGACATCAGCGTGTCCCGGCCGATCGGGCCGCGCAAGAAGCATCGCTTCGACTACCGCAACGGCCTGCTCGCCGTGCACCTCGACGACGCGAGCGTCGACTACGGCTACGACGCGCACATCGACGGCCAGGTCAGCGCGCTCGTTCGCAACGGCGAGACCGTCTACGCGGGCGGCCGCCTCGACCGGCGCTCGGGCACGAAGATCGTCCACCTCAAGCCGCGCAACGGCAAGAAGCGCGTGCGCAAGATCGCGCTGTACCGCCACAACCTGGTCTCGCTCGACGCCGCCACGGGCGGGCTGCATCGCGGCTTCCGGCCGCTGCCCGACGACGCCGTCACGGCCCTCGCGCTGACGGACTCCCGCCTGTACGTGGCGGGGCGCTTCCGGCTGCTCGGCGGGCGCCGGCGCGACGGCTTGGCGGCCGTCGATCCGGCGACCGGCAAGCCCGCCACGCTGTTCTCGCCGGAGCCGGCGGGCGGCGACGTGACGGCCCTGCTGGCCGACGGCGCGCGCGTCTACGCGGGCGGGGACTTCTCGGGCTTCGGCCTCGTCCCGCGGGCGAACTTCACGATCTTCGCCACCGCCGACACGGCCCCGACCGGGACCCCGCAGCAGTGAGCCCGCGACATCCAGGCGCGATCGCGACCGGCGTCGCGGTCGTGCTGGCGCTCGCAGTGACGCAGGCCGCGACGGCCGCCGGCCGGCCGGACCCCGGCTTCGGCCGCGGCGGGCTGGCGAGCGGTCCGGGGGCCGACCCGTCGGTCCCGTTCGGCCTCGGCGCGCGGGCCGGCACGGTGGCGCTCGCACCCGACGGGCGGATCGTCGTCGCGGGCACGCGGGGTGCGAACACCGCGCTCGGCGAGAGCGTGCTGACCGCGCGCTTCACGGCCGCCGGCGCCGTCGACCCGTCGTTCGCCGGCGGGCTGGGGCGCGGCGACAAGCTCGGCGGCGGCGCGCCGCCGCAACGGGCGGGCGCGGTGGCGGTGCAGGCCGACGGCTCGACGATCGTCGCCGGCATCGCCGGTGAGCAGTGGGCGCTCGCGCGCTTCGATCCGGCCGGGGTGACCGACGGGCTGTTCGGCGCCGCGGGCGTGACGCTGCGCGACCCGACGCCGAACGACGACGCTGACGACGACCATCCCGCCGACGAGCCGACGCTGCCCGACGGCACGGGGCCGGCCGCGATCGCGCTTCAGGCCGACGGCCGCATCGTGGTCGCGGGCAGCGCGCGCGTCGCAAACGACGACGGCGTGCCGAGCGAACAGGTCGTCGTCGCGCGCTTCGACGCCCGCGGCGTGCCCGACCCGGGCTTCGGCAACGACGGCTTCACGGTCTTCCAGCTCGGCTTCGGCTCGGCGATCCGCCACGCGTCGTCGACCGCGCGCGGGCTCGTCCTGGCGCCCGACGGACGGGTCGTCGTCGCGGGGCGCGCGAGCGCGCGCGACGGCGGCGACCGGGCGTTCGTCGCTCGCCTGACGAGCGGCGGGCGCCTCGACACGAGCTTCGGACACGAGGGCCGCCTGCTCGCGCAACTCGGGCGCGCGTCGGCGGCCGGGGTCGCGAGCTCCGCCCTGTACGCGCTCGCGCAGCGTCCCGACGGGCGCCTCGTGGCCGCCGGCAGGGCGACGGACGTCGCGGGCGACGACCAGGTGCTGCTGGCGGCCTTCACGCCCGGCGGGGCGCTCGACACGAGCTTCGGCGCGCGCGGAAGCCGCGTCACGCAGCTCGCGCGCGCGACCGCGACGGACGCGGCTCCGGTCTCGCTGGCGCGCGCCGTGGCGCTGGCGCCCGACGGCGCGGCGGTCGTGGCCGGCGCGGCGAGCGGCGGCGCGCTCGCGGCGCGCTACGGCCCCAGCGGCGCGCTCGACTGCTCCTACGGGACCCGCGGGCGCACGCTCGCCTTCGCCGGCACGGGCTTCGATCCGCTGACCGACGGCGCATCCGACGCCGTGCTGCAGCCCGACGGCAGGCTCGTCGTGGCCGGCCGGCGCGCCGGCGGCGGGGTGCTGCTCGGGCGCCTGGACGCGATTTCCGCAACCGCGGTGGGCGCGGGCTCGGCGCGGCTCGTCACGCTCGCCGCGCGCTACACGGGCCACGGGCGCGGCTACGCGTACGGGCTCGTGGACGACGGCTGCTCGTCGGTGAACGTGCGCTTCGCCGTTCGCTCGGCATCGGGGCGCACGGTGAGGACGAAGGTCCAGCGCGTATTCGCGCGCGGCGGGCCGCAGGTCGTCTGCGCGCCGCTGCAGGGCCTGCGCCCCGGTGGTCGCTATCGCGTCCGCGTTGCGACCACCGCGCACGGCGCGCACGGCGCAGATCGCGTGCTGCGTGCGGTCAAGCCCAACCATCGCAAGGCGCTGGCGCAGGACGGCTGCTCGTAGCGTTCGCGTGACGGGGCCGCCGCCGCGCCGCGGTGGACCGACCACCGCACGCCGCCACGGGACGCGCGCCGCGCCGCGCAGGGTGCCGGTCGTGCCGCGCGTCAGGCCGCCGCCGCGCAGCGACGCGGGCGGGTTTCGCCATGCCATAGTCACGGTCCCGTGGCACCGCCGACCCGACACGCCGCCGACCCCGGCCGCCCGCGCGAATCGGAGCCGCGCTGATGGGCGCGAGCGCCAACCGCAGCAGCGCGATCGAGGACTACGCCAAGGAGATCTACGGCCTGCAGCAGCGCGCGGGCGGCGAGCCCGTCAGCACGAACGCGCTCGCCGAGCGCTGCGGCGTCACGCCGGCCTCGGCGTCGGCGATGGTCAAGAAGCTCGCCGAGCGCGACCTCGCGATCCACGAGCCCTACCACGGCGTGCGCCTGACGCGCGACGGCGAGCGGCTCGCGCTCGAGATGCTGCGCCACCACCGCCTGCTCGAGCTGTACCTCGCCGAGCACCTCGACGTGCCGTGGGACCGCGTCCACGAGGAGGCCGAGGCGCTCGAGCACGTGCTCTCCGAGGACCTCGAGGCGCGCATCGCCGCCAAGCTCGGCCATCCGACGCACGACCCGCACGGCGATCCGATCCCCGACTCGGACCTCGTCATCGACGAGGGCGACACCGAGGCGCTGAGCAGCGTCGCCGTCGGCGCGGGCGGGCGCTTCGTGCGCGTCTCGGACTCCGACTCGCAGATGCTGCGCTACCTCGCCGAGCAGGGCATCGCGATCGGGGAGCGCTGCGTCGTGACGGCACACCAGCCGTTCGACGGCCCGATCAGCGTGCGCTTCGGCGACGCCGACCACGTGCTCGGCCGCACGCTCGCGCGTGCCATGCGGATCGAGCTCGAAAGCGGCTGAGCGCGCATCCGCGGGCAATCGCGCGCGCAACGCTCGCAGGTCTGTTAGACAAGCGGTTCCGATCAAGACGAGCAGGGGGACTGGCATGAGGCTGTCACGCGTAACACGAAGAGGCGCAGGCCTGGCGCTGCTGTGCGGCGCCGCGCTGGCGGCGCCCGCGTCGGCGGCGACGTTCACGAACAGCACACCGATCACGATCAACGACCACACCACCGGTACCTGCGTCGCCACGTCGGGTGCGGCGACGCCGTATCCGTCGCAGATCGTGGTCTCGGGACAGCCGGCGAGCGTGACGGACGTCAACGTGACGATCACGAAGCTCAGCCACACGAGCGTGGCCGACGTCCACCTGCTGCTCGTCGGCCCGCAGGGCCAGAGCACGGTGCTGGTCGACACGGTGGGCGGCAACAACCCCGTGACGGACGTGACGTTCACGCTCGACGACGCGGCTTCGGGCAGCATCGGCAATCCGCTCGTCGCCGGCACCTTCAAGCCGACGCAGGACGACGGCTGCGGTCCCGCGGCGACCACGGCGTTGCCGCTCCCCGCTCCCGCGCCGCCGTACGGCCTCGCGCTCAGTGCGTTCGACGGTACGAATCCGAACGGGACGTGGAGCCTGTACGCCTACGACGACGATCCGCAGGATGCCGGCGACATCGAGGGCTGGTCGCTGGACATCGGCTCGGCGGCTGCGGCCTCGGCCTACGCCGACGAGGTGCTCGACGGATCCCCGGGCGGCTACTGGCGCTTCGGCGAGCCGTCGGGGACGGCGCTGCTGGACTCCTCGCCGAACGCGAACAACGGCACGTACCTGGGTGGCGTGACGCTCGGGGCCGCCGGTGCGATCGTGGGCGACGCGGACACGGCGGCGTCGTATGACGGCGTCAACGACACGGGCCGCGTGCCGGATGCGAGCTCGCTGGACGTCGGCAGCTCGTTCACGATGGAGGGCTGGATCAAGCGCTCGTCGACGGCGAAGTCCCAGGAGCTCTTCAACAAGGGCCAGAACGGGTTGCAGCTGACGGTCATGAACGCCGGGTCGGGCAACAAGGTGTGGTTGCGCAAGGCGGGCGTGACGACGATCGCGCAGTCGACGGTCGGCGTGCCCGCGGATGGGCACTATCACTACGTGGCGGCGACGATGAACGGCAACGGTACGACCGCCCACATCTACGTCGACGGCGCCGACGTCACGCAGCTGCTGCCGGCGGGTGGCGTGCAGTCGATCGCGAACACGTCGTTCCCGCTGACGTTCGGCGGGGCGGGGAGCGCGCAGGCGTCCTACGACGAGTTCGCGCTCTACGACGAGGCGCTGCCGAGCTGCGAGATCGGCGATCACTACGCGACCGCGACGAACGGGCCCTACATCGGCTGCTGATCGCGGCGCGCGGTCTGACCCGGCGGGCGCAGGGCTGGCCCGCCGGTCGATCGTGGCCCGACCTCGGCGCGCCGGCGCGCCGGCATGACGTGCGACAGTGGGGAAGCGGGGCATCGCGCCGTGGCGAGCCCGCCAGTCGTCCGCCACCACTTGACGCTGTCCGACCCGGCGCGTACGTTGGCCGCCGTGCCCAGCACCGCGCCCATCGCCGGTCCGATCACCGCCACAGGCACCCCGTCGCAGCGCAACGTCGACGGCCAGGCGATCGCGATCACGGTCTTCAGCACGATCAAGTGGTGGGGGCGGATCTTCCTGCCGATCCTGTTCTTCGTCACCAAGCGCCTCCCGAAGCTCACCGAGACGCTCGTGCAGCTCTCGTTCATCCACTTCGCGCGCTGGTCGCTGGTCTCGAAGATCCCCTACAACGGCGCGCCGCAGCCCAAGCAGAAGCTGCGCTACACGCACATGTACTTCGAGAGCAACTTCAACGGCGGCTGGGAGGAGTACATCGACGCCTTCTCGCACATCCTCACGAACGGGATGGCGGCGTTCTGGGGCAGCTCGTTCGGCTTTCCGAAGGCGCTGCCGGTCGATCCGTTCAAGGACTACATCAAGGAGAACGAGGTCGCGGCCAGCCACTACTACTCGGCCTATCCGGAGGCGACGATCACGATGATCAGGGAGTCGCTCGAGCTCGACGAGAAGCTCGCCCCGCTCACGCGCGAGGCCGCCGCGATGAGCCCCGACGCGTTCGCGGCGGCCTACACGAAGATGCTGACCGACGCCCAGCACTGCCTGTGAAGTCCGTCAACGTCTCCGGCCAGGCGGTCGGCTTCCTCGCGCTGACGCCGATCAAGCCGGGCGAGGAGGGACCGCTGCGCACGTACCTCGAGGGGCTCGGGCGCTCCGCCGACAGCCCGCTCGCGCGCAGCGCCCGCACGCACATGGCGCGCTGGGTGATCGTCACGGACTTCTTCAACGACCCGTCCTTCAAGCAGCGCAAGGAGGAGCACCTCGCCGTGCCGTGGCTCGCGTTCTCGAGCAACGCCGACGGCGACCTCGACGGCTACCTCGACGAGCTCTGCGCGGCGCTGGCGGACGAGGCCGGCGCGATCTGGGGGCGCTGCATCGGCTGCCCGGATCCCGCCACCGGCGGCGCGCTCAAGGCCTACCTCAAGCACAACCAGATCGACTGCGGCTTCTTCTACGCGGCCTACGGCGCCGCGACCGTCGCCAAGGTCAAGGCGAGCCTCGCCCAGCGCGAGCGGCTGATGGCGTTCGCGACGCGCGCCCAGGGCATGGCCCCCGCCGACCTGCAGCAGGCGTTCGTCGCGGAGTTCGGAGCGGTGCGATGAGCGCCCCCACCCAGATCGACCTGCGCGACCTGCAGGGCGACATCCTGCGCGCCTACGGCAACGACTACGACTGCACGTCGTACGCGTTCGTGAAGATCTCGTGCGCGCCCGAGCAGGCGCGCGCCTGGTTCTCCGGCCTGCTCGACCACGTCACGACGGCGGAGCCGTGGAAGGACGGCAAGCCGATCACGACGCTGAACGTCGCCGTCACGGCCGCCGGCCTGGCCGCGCTCGGCGTCTCGGACGAGGTCGTCCAGAGCTTCTCCGCGGAGTTCCTGGACGGCATGTCCAAGCGCGCCGAGCGCCTCGGCGACGTCGGCGCCAACGATCCGGCGAGCTGGGAGCCGGGACTCGGGACGGGGGACGCCCACGTCCTGCTGACGATCAACGCGAAGTCACCCGCGGACCACAAGCGCGCGCTGGGCAAGATGCGCGCCGCGATGGACGACGCCGGCGGTCTGCGGATCGTCTACCAGCAGGACACCGAGCTGCTGGAGGGCGCCCGCGAGCACTTCGGCTACGCGGACGGCTTCGCCCAGCCCGCGGTCGAGGGCGCCACCGACGCCAAGGCGCCCGGCGGCGGCGTGCCGGAGAAGGACGGGCGCTGGCGCGCGCTCGCGGCCGGCGAGTTCGTGCTCGGCTATCCCGACGAGGACAGCCGCGACGATCCCAAGCGCCGCCTGCCCGCGGCACCCGCCGACCCGCTCGGAAAGAGCGGCACGTACATGGTCTGGCGCAAGCTCGAGCAGGATGTCGCGCTGTGGCGGCGCGTCCTGCGCGACGCCGCCGAGCTGTACCACGGCGGCGACGATCAGAAGCTCTCCGCGAAGGTCGTCGGGCGCTGGCCGGACGGCTCGCCGCTCGTGACGCATCCCGACCGGCCGGCTCCGACGTTCAAGCCCGACGCGCGCGGCGCCAACGACTTTCGCTACTCGGACGACCTCGACGGCCGCCGCTGCCCGATCGGCGCGCACATCCGCCGCTCCAACCCGCGCGACGCGCTCGGCTTCGAGGGCGCGCTGACCTTCCGCCATCGGATGATCCGGCGCGGGATGCCCTACGGGCCGGCGCTGCCCGCCGGCGTCACGCAGGACGACGGCACGCGGCGCGGCCTCGTGTTCGTGAGCTTCCAGGCGAGCATCTCGCGCCAGTTCGAGGCGGTCCAGATGCAGTGGCTCAACGACGGCAACATCTTCGGCCTCGGCCACGACCGCGACTTCCTGCTCGGAGCTATGGCGGGGTCTGCAGGCGGCAAGATGACGATCCAGGGGGACCCGCCGTTCTTCCTCTCGCCGCAGGAGCCGTTCGTCACGACGCGCGGCGGCGAGTACCTGTTCGTGCCGGGCATGAGCGCGCTCGCCGCGATCGCGGACGGGACGGCCGGCTGATGGGCATCGACGACGAGATCCGCGAGCGCTTCGAGGGCGCCTCCGACAAGCTCGCCGAGGAGGTCGCGAACCTCTTCGGCCAGGTTGCCGGCAAGACCGCGCCGCACGTCTTTCGCTTCATGCGCAGGCACAAGCCGATCGTCTCGGCGGGGAAGACGACGGTCGTCGCGCTCGCCGAGGACGTCAAGGAGGTGCTCGGCGATCCGGCGCGCTTCACGGCGGGGCTCTACGGGCCGAAGATGGTCGCGGTCACGGGTCCGTTCATCCTCGGGGTCGACGACACGCCGCTGTATCACCACGACCACGCGGCGATGGATCGCGCCGTGCGCCGCGAGGACATGCCGCTGCTCGGCGACGCGATGCTCGGCTTCGCGCGCGAGCTCGTCGCGGCGTCCGACGGCGAGATCGACGTCGTCTCGCAGCTCGCCGACCCGGCGCTGATCCGCTCGATCGACGCGTACTTCGGCACGCCCGGACCCGACGCCGCGACGCAGGCGCGGTGGGCGCGCGACATCTTCTGGGAGCTGTTCATCAACGTCAGCGACCTCGCCGAGACGCGCGAGCGGGCGCTCGCCGACGCCGCGCAGTGGCGCCCGCACCTCGACGGGCTGATCGACGCGCGCAAGGCGGCGCTGGCCGCCGGCGAGGACGTTCCCGACGACGTGCTGACGCGGCTGCTGCGCTTTGCGTCCGAAGGGGAGCCGAGCCTCCACGACATCTCGATCCGCCACAACATCCTCGGCAACATCGTCGGCTGGATCCCGACCGTCTCCAACTCGCTCGCGCGCGCCGTCGACGTGCTGCTCGATCGCGGGGACGAGCTGAGGGGCGCGCAGGCCGCGGCGGCCGCCGGCGACCGCGAGCTCGTCGGCCAGTACACGTGGGAGGCGCTGCGCTTCAGCCCGCAGAACTTCGCGCTGCTGCGCCTGTGCCCCGAGGAGCAGGTCATCGCCGCCGGCACCGATCGCGAGACGAAGGTGCCCGCCGGCTCGACGGTCTTCGCGGCGACGCTGTCGGCGATGCACGACGAGCGCGCGATCTCCGACCCCGAGGCGTTCCGCGTCGACCGGCCGTGGAGCGACTACATGCTCTTCGGCCACGGGATGCACACGTGCTACGGCCAGCAGATCGTGCGCAACCAGCTGCCGGCGCTGATGACCGCCCTGCTCGAGGGCCCGCCGATCGCTCGCGCGCACGGCAAGCCGGGCGACCTGAAGTGGGAGGGTCCGTTCCCGTCGGGCCTGACCGTCGGCTTCGACGAGGACTGACCGCCCGACTCACCACACCGCGACGGTGCGGTTGTGCCTGCGCAGCCGGGCGTCCTTCGTCACGAGCTTGACGCCATGCTCGACCGCGGTCGCGTAGATCAGGCGATCGGCTGGGTCGCCGGGGAACGACGCGGGCAGGGCGGTGGCCGTGTCGGCGATCGCCGGCGTGATCGCGATCGTCCTCATCTGGGCCGACAGCTGCTCCAACCACGCTCGCACGGGGAGCGCGACATCGATGCGGCCGTTGCGTGCAAGCCAGGCGAGTTCGAACCACGTGATCGCGGCGACCGCGAGCGCGTCGGCATCGCCCACGAGCTTCGCCGCGCGTGCGCTCAGCCGGTCGGGCTCCGCGGACCACCACTGCACGACATGCGTGTCGAGCAGGATCTCGGTCACTGCGCATCCCAGCGCGTATCGGTGGAGAACAGCGCCTCGTCGTCGTCGCAGCTGACCGCCACGCCGGCGAGCTTGCCGCGCAGGGCCTGCGGCCCGGCCGCCGGCACGAGGCGCGCCACGACGCGCCCGTGCTTGGTGATCTGGATCTCCTCGCCGGCGGCGACGTCGTCGAGCAGCGCGAGGATCCGTGCCTTGGCGTCGGTTGCGGTCACCGTTCTGATCATATGACCAGAATACCAGTCACCCGGGCGGGCGTCTCGTCGAGGGACCGTGTGGCACGATCTGACGGGTGCTGCGCATCGCACGGCTCGTCCTCGCGCTGCTGGTGATCGCCCTCGCGATCGGGGTCGGGGCGTACCGGGCGAGCTGGCACGACTGGCCGTGGCAGAGACCCGGCGCGGCTCAGCCTCTGTGGGCGCCACTACGACCCCGTCCCCGGCCACACGACCCTCGACCGAGCCGAGATCGGCTCGGCCACACTGAGTACGGCTATGCCCCGCCCGTTCAGACCAGCGAAGACGACCTACGCGAGCGCGTCGCAACGCTCAGCCAGGTGGTCAGCCTGCTACTCGCAGCGGACGGTGCCCCGCAGCCACAAGGCGAACTTCTCCGTCGGCTACACGCCGCTGCGCCCAGCCCGCAAGATCCTCAGCGACACGGCTCCCCTCCGGGGCCAGGTGCTCGGCCAGGTAGCGCCGCATCATGACGCCGACAGCATGCTCCGCGTGCGCATCCCAGACCCCGGGTGCTGCGCCCTCTCAGTCGCGTCCCCGTTGACGGTTCCCATCAACGGCGGCACGGGCACGGCCGACGCCGGATCTCGACGCCGGCTCAGGCGGCGAGCGACCACAGCGCGCCGTCGCCCGCCGGCTCGTGGACGGCGCGTCCCGCGGCCGTCGCTTCGATCAGCGCGGTCTCGGCGGCGTCGCGGTCGGGCGCGACGAGATGCGGCGCCATGACGGCCGCGACCTCGGCCGTCGTCAGCGCGTAGTCGAACGCCGCGAGGACGTCGACGGGGTCCTCGGCGGGCGGGCGGCGCTCGAGCGTCGGGTCGAGGTTCGCGACGACGACGTCGTACGCCTCGATCGGCTGGAAGCCGCCGGCCTCCAGGCGCCGGCCGTCCTCGGTCGCGAACTGCAGCGACGGCGCCGTGTAGCGGACGGCTCCGTCGCTGTTGGCCGAGCGCTCCTGGAACTCGGTCGGCGAGCCGGCCGCCGTGCGGGCGCGGGCGCGGTCGGCTTCGTACGCGGCGTGCACCGCGGGCGTGTCGATCGCGTCCACGACCGCGTCGACGTCGAGGCCCGCGACGCGGCGCAGCGCCGTGCGCAGCGCGTCCGCGTCGTCGAACACGCCCGTCGTCGTGAACTGCGCGAACTGCAGCGCGCGGAACGCCGCGTACTCGAGCTCGGGCGCGGCGAGACGCGCGGCGACGATCGCGCGGCAGGCCGGGGAGGTCGCGCTGAGGCGATCCTTCAGCGCCACCTGAAACGGCATGCCGTAGCGGCGAAAGGACGTGTAGCCGACCGCGGAGCGCACCGGCGTGTAGCCGCGCTCGGCGTACAGCGAGGCATCCTCGGCGAGGCCGATGGTGACGAGCGTCCAGCGCAGCTGGTCGCCGTAGCGCCAGCGCAGCGTGGCGAGCGCGGGCGACGCGGAGTACGCCCACGGGCAGCCCGGATCGGTGAAGTGGGTGACGTCGATCATGGACCCATCGTCGCAGGTGCGAGACGCCCGCCGGCGCAGACGCCGCGAACCGCGAAACGTGAGCGGTGCAGGCATTCCTGCACGGTGCGGGAGATCGCGCTGGTAGAACGATGCCCGCAGCGGCCAAGTCGCCTGCCCTCCGGGGCGCGGCGAGCGGGGGAACCACAGGGGAGGGACCCGGGGAGGGTCCACAGGGGGCGAATCGCCGGCAGCGTCGCGGCGTAGCGCACACGCGCGAGCCCGTCAGCTCACCTCGTAGGCCGCATCGCACCACACGAGGACGGGGGAGAGATGAGACCAAGCGGATGGCGCCTGCGCGCGCTCGCTGGACCGGCGGTGCTGGTGATGGTGGCGGCGTGTCCGCTCGTGCTGTCCGACGCGTTCGCCGGCGACGCGCCCGGTGGTGCCATCGCGGGCACGGGCGCAGGTGCGACCGTGGCGAGCGCGACGTCGGCCGCGGGATCGGCGACGCGCGTCGCGACGCAGCTCGACCGCGTCCTCGTGGAGGTCGCCGCCCGGGCCGACCGCCTCGAGCGTGCGCGCGTCGCGGCGCAGCGCGCCCGGGAGGGCTGGGCGTACGGGCTCCCCGTCGTCGTGCGCCGCGTGATCGCCGCGGGCGATCGCATCGCCACGATGCCCTACCTCTACGGCGGCGGGCATGGCAGCTTCCAGGACAGCGGCTATGACTGCTCCGGCTCGGTGTCCTACGCGCTGCACGGCGGCGGCCTGCTCGACGTCGCGCTGGACTCCGGCCAGTTCATGAGCTGGGGCGACGCGGGCCCCGGACGCTGGATCACGGTCTACTCGACGCCGAGCCACGCGTTCATGATCGTCGCCGGCCACCGCTTCGACACGACCGGCCGCGAGCAGACGGGCTCGCGCTGGCAGCCGCTTCCCGGTGACACCAGCGGCTACGTCGTGCGCCATCCGCCGGGCCTGTAGCGGTCTCGCCGCTCAGCGACCGCAGCAGCGCTTGTACTTCGCACCCGACCCGCACGGGCACGGGTCGTTGCGTCCGGGCTCGATCGCGGCGACGAGTCCGCCGAGGGCGTCCGACACCGCGGCGCGCAGCGCTTGCAAGCCCGTCGCGTCGAGCAGCAGCTCGACGTCCTCGCCGGACTCGTGCGTGGCGAGGAAGCGCAGGACCGCCCCGTCGCCGCTGCGGCTCGCGACCTCGAAGCCGCCGGCCGAGGCGCGCCAGGCGAACGGCGCGCTCGCGATCGCGTCGCGAAGCGCGCGCGCTGCGTCCGCGCGCAGGCCGTGGTTGTGCTGGTCGGCGGCGCCGTCGTCGGCGACGTGGGCGAGCTCGATCACGAGCGACGGCGGCGCGCCGAACGCGATCACCGCGAGCTCGCCGGTCACCGGCAGCCGCCGCGGCGAGCCGAGCGCGCTCCAAGCGGTCCGCGCGCGCTTGCGGGCCGGGTCGGCGTTGGCGAGGCCGGCGGTCAGCGTATGCGCGCGCTCCGCGGCACCGAGCGCGGCGGGCGACTGGCGGGCGGCCGCCGCCATCGCGAGCGTGGCGTAGACCTCGCCGGCCTGCGCGCTCTCGCCCTCGCCGCGGGTCTGCAGGCCGCCGAGCGCCTGCATGCCCGCCGTCACCGCGACCTCCACGGCCTGCGCGTTCAGCGCCACGTGCGCGAGCTGCGCGAACGCGCTCGTCGTGTGCGGATCGGACGGTCCGACGGATGCCGAGAACGCCTTGATCGCGTCCGTCAGCGCGGACAGCTGCTCAGCCTCGGGCGCGCCGGCGTGGCGCAGCGCGTCCGCGAGGTGCGCGAGCGCGATGCCGGTGACCTCGCTCTCCGCGCCGAGGTCGGCGGTCGCGCGCTCGGAGAGCTCGCGCAGCGATGCGATCCCGGCAGCCGAGTCTCCGGCGCCGAGCTGCGCCAGCGCCAGCTCGGACGCGGCGCCGATCGCCTCGGGGTGCAGCTCGCCGTGCTCGCCGACGACGGCGGCATGGCGTTCCCGCGCGAGCTGCACGTCGGGGTGCGGCTCGAGCCGGGTGCTCACGGGGAGCGGGTGCTACCCGGCGTGCGTCCCGCAGCCGCCGCCGCCGCAGCAGCCCATCTCGGCCATCGCGGTCGCGCCGCTGCGGACGAAGCCGCGCTGGCCCGCGGCCGAGTTCGGAACGAGGAACGGGGACAGCAGGCGCTCGGTCTCGGACCCGCAGGCCGGACACGGAGGTGACGGTGCTGCGAACTTCGACAGGTCGTCGAAGCGCTCGTCGCAGGTGACGCAGGCGTAGTCGTAGATGGGCACCGGCTGATCGTCGCGGCGCGGCGCCACGCTGTCAAGCGCGCGCCCAGCCGTCGAGTACCGTAGGTCGCACGCCTGCGCGCCACGCCCGCGGACCGCGCGCACCGCCCGCGCGACCATGCCGTCGGGCAGGAATGCGACAGTCTGCGATCCGTTCCGGGCGCTCGCACGTTCATCCCCATGAGCCGCGCGGCCGATGCCGACGCCGGGCGCCGACCCCAAAGACGGATCGAAGAGGACTTCACGAATGAGACGAGACACCATGCGCTACACCCTCGACGTCGAGATGCTCGAGCGGAGGGCCGCCCTCGACGACGCCCGGGCGATCGCCCTCCTGCACAGCGAGTTCATGCTCGCCGTCAACGCGGGCTGCTTCATCGCCGTCGGCGCCGAGGACCTCGATGTCAGCGTCCTGACGCGCAGCACCCCGCAGGAGGGCGTCACGCGCTACGCGGTGGCGCTGTCCTTCGCCGAGCGCGACGCCGATCTCGACGACGAGCAGGCCCTGGCGATCCTGCGCCAGGCGTTCACGAACGCGCTGAACGCCTCGTTCTTCCTGCGCGTCTGCACCGACGACCACCTCACGGTGCGGCTCGCGTCGCGCGTGCCCGCGCACGCCGTCGCCGCGTCGCCGGCCGCCTGACGCGCGAGCCGCGCCCGCGATCGGGCCGGCGCGGACACGTCCGTCGGTGCGCGAGCGTCGTACGCAGTGGCAGACTGCGAGAACAACGACGAGGTCAAGCGCATGATCGTGTGGCACGGCACCACCATCGAGAACAAGGAAGCGATCCAGCGCGAGGGGCTGCGTCCGAACACCTACGTCGCCCGCACGCGCGACCTCGCGAGCGAGTACGCGCGGACGCGCGGTCACGAGCGCGGCTCGGACGGCTACGTGCTGTTCGAGGTCGACGTCCCGGATGCGGCGGTCGTCGAGGTCCAGAGCTGGTGGTGGGCCAACGGCCAGCTGCTGCTTCCGTTCGGCGCCCCGCCGGAGGGGCTGCGGCTCGTCGAGATCGACGACATGCGCGCCGAGGCGCCGGAGGCCACCGAGGCCGAGTAGCCGCTACGCGCGCTCCGCGGCCGCCTCCTCGTCGACCGGGCCGGACGCGTCGTTGGACCCGATCGCCTGGCCCGTGCGCGTCAGCGTGACGAACAGCAGGCCGCCGATCATGTTGCCGGCGACGGCGACGCCGAAGTTCTGCAGCACGTCGAGCACGCCGATGTCGGCACCGGCGCGCATGCCGAAGATCATCTCGAGCGTCACGACGATGACGTGGTCGAACGAGCCGAGCGTCAGCAGCACGCCGCCGATCCACGCGCACACGATCCGCCCGCCGATCGAGCCGACGCCCTCGACGAGCCACGTCATGACCGTGATCAGCGCGCCGCCGACGATCGCGCTGCAGAACGCCGTCGCGACGCCGTTGGCGTGGGCGGCCTCGGCGATGCGCACCATCGACGCGCCGCTGCCGTGCGGCAGGACGCCGTGGACGCTGACGATCAGCACGAGCGCCGTCCCGCCGACGATGTTGAAGATCGGCGAGATCAGCCACAGCTGGGCGAGCTTGACCTTCGAGATGCTGCCGCCGCGCAGCGCGGTCACCGGCACGAGGAAGTTCTCCGTGAAGAGCTCCGAGCGCCCGACCACGATGAAGACGAACGCGACGCCGAAGCCGAGCGCGCCCGCCGCGTGACCGACCTCGGGCCCGAAGTGCGGCGTCAGGGCGGCGGAGATCGTCGCGAGCGCGACGATCCCGAAGACGACATCGAAGCCCGCGACGAGCGCCGTCGACGTCAGCTCCAGGCGCGAGCGCTGCAGCCGGCGCCGGCCCTCCTCGCGGGTGCGCTCGAAGATCTCGTGTGGTTCGGGGGCGGTGTCCATGGGTTCGGCGCCGTGCCGCGAGCGCCCAGGCCCAATACCCACGCGGCGGCTGCGCAAGCCGGCGGCGGCTCCTCGAGCGCCGCGTCCGCGTCACCGGCTGAGCCCGAGCGGGCGCGGGACGCTCGTCGCGGCGCCCGTCACGCGGCCGCGGCGTCGTCGCGCATCGGCAGCCGCTCGCGCGCGCCCTGCTCGAGCATCAGCCCGAAGCCGTGCCGCGCGACGACCTCGCGCATGTCGTCGAGATCGAGCGAGCCGTGGCGCTCGAGCACGATCGCGGGCTCGCCCGCCTCGTCGACGCCGAGCTTGTGAAACGCGACGATCGACGTCGACATCGGCAGGTGGCGCGGGTAGCTGGCGCGCACCTTCGCCTCGGCACGGTGGCCGATCAGCACGACGCCGTCCTGGTGGCCGAAGTCCGTCCGGATGCCCTCGAGGTCGTAGTGGGCCGGCTCGACGCGGCCGGTCACGCCGCTGGACACGTTCGCCGACGTGATGAAGAGGAAGTCGTCGGCGACGAGGCCGAGGATCTCCTCGAGCAGCGCGTTGGAGGGGCAGCGATGGCCCGGCGCGATGACCTGCGTCGTGCGGGTCTGGGCATCCAGCGACGTCAGGTGGCCGGGGACGATCGCGGCGGCGGGGCCGCGGAAGCCCATCGGCCCGAGCGCGTAGAAGTCGTCCATCAGCGCGAGCACCTGCGCCTGCGTCAGGCCGGCGGGCAGCGCGTGCCAGTCGAACAGCGTCTCGTAGCGGTCGCGGGTCGTGGTGACGCTGCCGACCTGGTTCTCCGGGCGGCCCTTGAGCAGGTTCACCCGCCGCACGGACTCCCAGCGCGGGTGCGCGGCGACGGCGCAGAAGTTGCCGAACGAGTAGAACAGCGCCGCGCCGAGCGCGGTCGCGCAGGCGGCCAGCGTGCGCTGCTGCGCATCGGCGATGTCGAGAGCCGTCTGCGACCAGTCGGTCGCTTCGATCGTGTCGAGCACGGCGACGTCGGCGGCGGTCAGCGCCGGCGCGAGCTCGGCGGCGAGCTCGCGCACGGAGACGCGCTCGGTCGACGGGCGCAGCTCGGCGGGCAGCGCCCCGGTGACGCCCGCCTTCGTCAGCACGGCGTACTCGAGGTTGTCGACGAGCGCCAGCCAGCTCGCGTGCAGCAGGTCGCCGGAGCTCGAGACGGTCGTCCACGGCTCGCGGCTGGGCACGCTGCCCGTGATCCTGACCGTGACGCTGCCGCGCTCGCCGTCGCCGCCGCGGGCGATGTGCGAGCGGAAGTCCGTCAGCCCGACCCGCGTGAGGTGCGGATAGGCCGGCGTCAGGGCACGCCGGACGGCCTTCTCCAGCGCGTCGACCGGGCCGCCGCCCATCGCCTCGCCGCGCAGGACCTCGCCGCCGACCGCGGCCTCGGCCGACGCGATCGAGCTCGTGCCGGCCTCCTGCGCGGCCATCCGCGAGTCGACGGCGTAGGCGAGCGCCTCGAACGGCGGCTCGTAGCCGACGTCGCAGCGGCGCACGAGCAGCTCGAAGGATGCCGCCGCGTCCTCGAACTGAAAGCCCTGGCTCTCGAGCTGCTTGAGCTTGCGCAGCGCCTCGCGCTCGGCGTCGCCGCCGGGATCCAGCGTGACGCCGAACTCGCTCGCGCGCTCGGCGATCGTCGCGCGGCCGCTGAGCTCGGAGACCATGATCCGGCGCTCGTTGCCGACGAGCGCGGGGTCGAGGTGCTCGTAGGTGCTGGGGTCGCGGGCGACGGCGTGGACGTGGACGCCGCCCTTGTGCGCGAACGCGACGCGGCCGACGAACGGCAGCCGCGGGTTCGGCGTGACGTTCGCGATCTCGTCGACGGCGTGCGACAGCGCGGTCAGCCGGTCGAGATGCTCGCCGGCAGCGCAGCTGCGCCCCAGCCGCAGCACGAGGTTCGCGACGAGCGTGCAGAGGTTGGCGTTGCCGACGCGCTCGCCGTAGCCGTTGATCGTGCCCTGGACGTGGCCGGCGCCCGCCGACACCGCCGCGAGCGAGTTGGCGACCGCGAGGCCGCCGTCGTCGTGGGCGTGGATGCCGACGATCGGGCCGAACGCGGCGACGACCTCGGCGACCGTCGCGGCGACGAGCTCGGGCAGCGAGCCGCCGTTGGTGTCGCACAGCACGAGCCAGTCGGCGCCGGCGTCGACCGCGGCCTGCAGCACGGCCAGCGCGTGGTCGCGGTCGGCGTGTACGCCGTCGAAGAAGTGCTCGGCGTCCAGCACGACCTCGCGGCCGGCCTGCTTGAGGTGGCGCACGGAGTCGCCGACCATCGCGAGGTTCTCCTCGGGGGTCGTGCGCAGCACGCGCCGCACCTGCACGCTCGATCCCTTCGCGACGATCGCGACCGTGGGCGTCTGCGCCGCGAGCAGCACGCGCAGGTTCTCGTCGTCGGCCGCGCGCGTCCCGGCGCGGCGCGTGCTGCCGAACGCGCTCGCGCGGGCATGGCGCAGCGGCTCCTCGCGCAGCGCCGCGAAGAACTGCGCGTCCTTCGGATTCGAGCCCGGCCAGCCGCCCTCGACGTAGTCGACGCCGAAGTCGTCCAGCAGCCGTGCGACGCGCAGCTTGTCGGCGAGCGAGAGCGAGATCCCGGCCGCCTGGCAGCCGTCGCGCAGCGTCGTGTCGTAGATCCGGACGTTCCCGTCCATGGGTGCCTCCCCGTCGTTGCCTGGTGTCCTCGAAGATACGCGCGGCGGCTTGCGCGAGCGCCGACGTTGCCGACGTGCGGCGGTCAGCCAGCCGCCAGGATCTCGTCGTAGATCTCGCGCAGGGCGGCGGCCACGGCCGGGGGCGCGTCGTCGTAGGGCACCGCCGCGCGGTCCAGCAGGACGCGCGCGAACTGCGTCTGGAGCTCGTCGACCCGCGGATCGGCGAACCAGGTCTCCAGGTGCGCGGCGTTGGCCTCGCTGCCGCAGACCGCGCCGGCGATCTGCTTGCCGAGATGCTCGCCGAGCTCGGGGCTCGGCGGCCCGACGGGGACCGGCGCGGTGATCAGGTCCGCGAACGACATGCGGCCGGCGAGGATGCTCTCGCGGATCTGAAACCAGGTCGCGAACAGCTCGTGCAGGAGCTCCTCGACGAAGTCGCCGCCGCGGCGGATGCCGTGGACGTCGGCGAGGTAGTGATGTGCGATCTCCTCCGACAGCACCCAGCCCAGCAGCGGCTCGCCGTGCTTGGCGAGGCCGAGGTTCACCCACATGCCGCCGCCGGCGTCGAGGCTCGCGCCGGCGCCCTCCTGCTTGAGCGGGTCGCGCTTGATCGAGACCTGCAGCGACGTCGCGTAGCGCAGCTCGCGCAGCGCGCGCAGGCAGGCGAGCTCGACGCGCGTCTGCAGCGGGCCCGAGCCGCCGCGGACGCGGATCCTCGGCTCGGCCGGCTGGGCTGGCTCGCGTGGCTCGGGCTCCACGCCCGGCGAGGCTAGCGCCCGCCGATGCTCAGCGCATTCTCAGGATCGGCTCAGGCCGCTCGCGCACCGCGGCCCCAGAGTGCTGCGCATGCCCTCCACCGCGCTCTCCCCGGCTCCCGCGCGCGCACCCGCGCTCGCGGCGCGACCTCGCGTCGACATCGTCGTCCCGGTCTACAACGAGCAGGCCGTCCTCGCCCGCTCGATCCGCCGGCTGCACGACCACCTCACCGACCACATGCCGTTCGAGTGGCGGATCGTGGTCGCCGACAACGCGAGCACCGACGAGACGCCGCGGATCGCCGCGGCGCTCGCGGCCGACCTGCCCGGCGTCGACTTCCTCGCCCTGCTGGAGAAGGGCCGCGGCCGCGCGCTGCGGGCGGCCTGGCTGGGCAGCGACGCCGAGGTCGTCTGCTACATGGACGTCGACCTCTCGACCGACCTGCGCGCGCTGCTGCCGCTGATCGCGCCGCTGGTCTCCGGGCACTCGGACGTCGCGATCGGGACGCGGCTTCACCGCGGCTCGCAGGTCGTGCGCGGCGCCAAGCGCGAGCTCATCTCGCGCTCCTACAACCACCTGCTGCGCCTCGCCCTCGGGGCGCGCTTCTCCGACGCGCAGTGCGGCTTCAAGGCGATCCGCACGAGCGCCGCGCGGCGGCTGCTGCCCGCCGTCCGCGACGAGGCGTGGTTCTTCGACACGGAGCTGCTGATGCTCGCCCAGCGCGAGGGGCTGCGGATCCACGAGGTGCCGGTCGACTGGACCGACGACCCCGACTCGCGCGTGGACATCGTCCGCACGGCGCTCGACGACCTGCGCGGGATCGTGCGGCTGCTCGCCGGCGCGCGGCTGACGCGCTTCCTCGGGATCGGCGTCGTCTCGACGATCGCCTATGCGCTGCTGTATCTCGCGCTGCGCGCACCGCTCGGGATCGGCGCGGCGAACGCGGTCGCGCTCGCAGCGACGGCCGTCGCGAACACGCAGGCCAACCGCCACCTCACGTTCGGCCTGCGCGGGCGCACCGGGCTGTTGCGCCAGCACGCGATGGGGGCCGCCGTCTACGTGCTGACGCTCGGGCTCACGAGCGGCGCGCTGCTCGTCATGCGCGCGGTCGACGCGCACCCCTCGCGCCTCGTGGAGGTCGGGGTCCTCGTCGTCGCGGGCTTCTGCGCGACCGTCACCCGCTTCGTCGCGCTGCGCAGCTGGGTCTTCGCCCGCCGCGCGAAGCGCGCGCTGAAGCCGGCCGTGACCGCGATCGCCCGCGTCGGCACCTGACGCCGGCCGTTCTCGGCATCTCCTCGTCCGCGACCGCTCCGACCCGCCACTCCTCGAATCGAAAGGCCACGCCGATGTCCTCGTCTTCCGTCCCGCTGCCGTTTCGCACCGCCAAGCCGCGCGCTCGCACGGGCTCGCGCGTACGGGCGCTCGTCGCGCAGCGTCCCGAGTTGCTCGCGCTGCTCGTCCTGGCCGCGGTGCTCAACCTGTGGGGGCTGAGCCGCAACGGCTTCGCCAACGACTACTACAGCGCCGCCGTTCGATCGATGAGCACGAGCTGGCACGCGTTCCTCTACGGGTCCTTCGACCAGGGCGGCGTGATGACGGTCGACAAGCCGCCGCTCGCGTTCTGGATCCAGGCGCTGTCGGCGCGGGCGTTCGGCTTCAACACGTGGAGCCTGCTCGTGCCGCAGGCGCTGATGGGCGTCGCCTCGGTCGGCCTCGCCTACGACATGACGCGCCGCATGTTCGGGCGCGTGGCCGGCGCGACGGCCGGCCTCGTGCTCGTGCTGACGCCGACGATGGTCGCGGTCTCGCGCCACAACAACCCCGACGCGCTGCTCGTGCTGTGCTGCACCGCCGCGCTGTGGCTCCTCGTGCGCGGCCTGCAGGACGGGCGCATGCGCTGGCTCGTGTGGTCCGGCGTCTGCGTCGGTCTCGGGTTCGAGGCGAAGATGGCGGCGGCGCTGATGGTCGTGCCGGCGATCGCGGCGGCGTGGCTGTGGATGGCGCCGCGCGGGCGCCTCGTGGCGCTGCGCCAGCTGCTGGCCGGCGGTGCCGCGATGGTCGCCGTCGGCTGCGCGTGGCCGCTGCTCGTCACGCTGACGCCGGCGGGCGACCGCCCCTGGATCTCGGGGACGTCGGACAACAGCGTCTGGTCGCTGATCTTCGGCTACAACGGCCTCGGCCGGCTGTTCGGCCAGGCCGGCGGGCCGGCCGGTGCCGGCGGCGGCGGTGCCGGTGGACCCGGCGGTGGCGGTGGCGGCGGTGGCGCGAACGGGTTCTTCGGCGGCGACCCGGGTCCGCTGCGGCTGCTGAACGCGAGCCTCGGCGGCCAGGGCGGCTGGCTGCTCGGGTTCGCGGCGGTGGCCGGGATCGGGCTGCTCGCCGTGACCCGCCTGCGGCGCGCGGACGCCCGCACTGGCTGGCTGATCGCGATCGGCGGCTCGTTCGCCGTCACGGCGGTCGCGTTCAGCCAGGCGTCGGGGATCTTCCATCCGTACTACGTCTCGCTGCTCGCGCCGTTCACCGCCGCCCTCGCCGGCGCCGGCGTGGGGACCGTGCTGAAGGGCGGCCGCGCCGCGCGCCTGCTCGGCCCGACGGCGATCGCCGGCGGCGTCGCGACGGAGATCCTCGTGCTGCACGACCTCCCCGGCACGTTCTCGTGGCTGCCTGCGGTGCTGGTCGCCGGCGGCCTCGCGGCCTCGGTCGCGCTGGCGACCGCAGACGCGCTCGGAGCGCGGGTCCGGGCGATCGCGCTCGCGGCGGCGCTCGGCCTGCTGCTGCTCGCGCCCGCCACGTGGGCGGTGGACACGCTCGGCCACGCGACGAACGGGACCTTCCCGACCGGCGGCCCGGCGTCGGCGAGCGCGATGGGCTTCGGCGGCTTCGGTGGCGGCACGCGCGGCGGTCCGGGTGGCCTGCGCGGCGGCGGCGCGCGACCGGCGGGCGGCGGCTTCGGCGGCCCGCCCCCCGGAGCCGGCGGCGTGGCGGCGGGCCGGCCGGGGGCGGGTGCAGGTGCGACCGGCTCGCAGCTGACGGCGCCAGCAGCCTCCAGAACGCAGTCCGCGTCCGGTGCGGCCGGCGGCTCGACGGTGCCGGGCGCCGGCGCGGCCGGCTCGTCGTCCGCGGCGACCGGCGCGATGCCGGCTCCGGGTGCCGCGGGCCAGTCGGCGTCGGGATCTGCCGGCGGGTCGGCTCAGGGCGCCGGCGCCGGCAACATGTTCGGCGGCGACACGCAGTCGCTGAGCGCGGCGCTGACGTACGCGAAGGCGCACGGCGGCGGGACGGTCGCGGTCTCCAGCCAGTCCGGTGCGGCCGGATCGCTGATCACCTCGGGCGCGAACGTCGCGGCGATCGGCGGCTTCTCCGGGCAGGAGAGCCAGGTCAGCATCTCGTGGCTCGCCGACACGGTGCAGTCGGGCCGGATCCGCTGGGTCCTGACGAGCAGCTCCGGTCCCGGCGGCATGCGCGACGGGCGCATCGGCTCGAAGACCGCGATGGCGGCGGTCGCGAAGGCGTGCAAGTCCGTCAGCTCCGTCGACGGGCTGTACGACTGCTCGCAGAGCGTGAGCGCGCTGCGCGCCCTGTCCTGACGCGGACCCGCCCTCCTTCCGTGCCGCCGCCGCGGCACGGAAGCCTGCGCGTTGGCAGACCGGCGCTCACCGTCCACCCGGTTCGCCATCATCTCGCGTCCGATGCGCCTTCTCGCAGCCCCGATCGTCGTCGCGCTCCTCGCCCTGCTGGCGCTGCCGGGGAGCTCGCAGGCCATCGTCGCCTACGACTACACGCAGTGCGCGCCGACGGCGGACGCGAGCATCGTCGAGGTCATCGGCGCCGACTGCTCCGAAGCGCAGACCGCGGCGGCGCAGGTCTCGGCGGCCGCGACCGGCGACGAGGCGACCGCGTTGCGCACGCTCGGCTGGGCGCCGTTGCGCGCGAGCGCCGTCGACAGCGACGACTCGCAGCACGACCTCATCGCGACGCGCGGCACCGCGGCGCTGCGCATCCGCCGCTCCGGGCCGGCGCCCGACCTCGACGGCTGGGACGCGGGGCGCGAGCTGATCCTCGCGCGCAAGCCGATCGTCGGCGGGGGGCGGGTGCCGAGCGGCTCCGTGCTGTGCACGAGCTCGTGGCTCGTGCGGCTCTCCAACGACCACCTCGGCGGGCTGACCGCGGCGCACTGCGGCGGCCTCAGCAAGAGCGGCAAGGTGCAGCGCAAGTACATCGCGCTGCGCCGGCCGCCACAGCCGGGGATCGTGCTCGGCAGGGTCCAGCGGATCCTCAAGCGCACGCAGCCGCTCGACGCCCTCGTGGCGCCGGTCCCGTCCGGCGACAACCGCTCGCGGATCCCGGTCGTCGACCGCGGCGTCACGCGGCCGCCGTGGCGGGTGACGGGGATCGCCAATCCGACCCCGAGCCGCAAGATCTGCTTCACGGGTCGCACGAGCGGCGTCGACCAGTGCGGCAGGATCGCCAGCAGCAGCGCGCTCGGCGCCGAGCGCCTGCTGAGCGCGTTCTCCGGCGTCGTGCTGATCTGCACGACGATCCGCGCCCGCGAGGGCGACAGCGGCGGCCCGGTCTACACGGCGCCGCGCGCGGACGGCAGCGTCCACGCGGTCGGCCTGACGACGGTCATCGTCGGCGCCAGCGCGCGCATGTGCTTCACCCCGCTCGCCCCGGTCCTGCGCGGCCTCAAGGCGACGCTCGTCGTCAGCGCGACCTGACGCGAACTCGCCCGCGGGCGGGGGCGGGGCCACCCCGCGGGGGGTGGGGATACCCACACCCCCAAGACACCGGGTTGCCGCATCGAAACTGCGCCGGAGCGCTGGGACCCTGGCTGCATGCCTCCCACCTCGCCCTCGAAGGAGCCCACGATGCAACGCAACCTCGCCGCCCGCGCCGGCGCCTGGAGCGCCCGGCACCGCCGCAAGGCGATCCTCGGCTGGATCGCCTTCGTCATCCTCGCCACCGTCGCCGGCGGTGCGATCGGACAGAACCACCTCAAGGACTCGCAGTCGGGCAACGGCCAGTCGCGCACCGCCGACGAGGCGATCGACGCCGCCGGCTTCCCGAAGCAGGCCGACGAGCAGGTCCTCGTCCAGGGCAAGGGGTCGACGAAACCGCCCGATCCACGCTTCGTCGCCGCGGTGAGGGAGGTCGCCCGACGGCTGCGGGCCACGCGCTACGTCACCGACGTGCAGTCGCCGCTGCGCGCCGGCAACGCCGGCCAGTACTCCAAGGACGGGCGCTCGGCGGTCGTGACGTTCAAGGTCGCGGGCGACGACTCCGCCGCCAAGACACGTGTGTCAGGAGCGCTGGAGAGCGTCGCCGCGGCGCAGCGCGCGCACCCCGGCCTGCGCATCGAGGAGTTCGGCGACGCCAGCGCCGACAAGGCGATCTCGAAGTCGTTCTCGTCGGACTTCCAGCGCGCCGAGGTGCTGTCGATCCCGATCACGCTGCTGATCCTGCTCGTCGCGTTCGGGGCGCTCGTCGCGGCCGGCCTGCCGCTGCTGCTCGGCCTGACCGCCGTCATGGGCACGCTCGGCCTGCTCGGACCCGTCAGCCAGATCATGCCGCTGGACGAGTCGATCTCGTCGGTCGTGCTCCTGGTCGGCCTCGCGGTCGGCGTCGACTACTGCATGTTCTACCTGCGCCGCGAGATGGAGGAGCGCGACGCCGGCCGCTCGCCCGAGGCCGCGCTCGCCGCCGCCGCGTCGACGTCGGGTCATGCGGTGCTGATCTCCGGCGTCACGGTGATGGTCGCCATGGGCGGGATGTTCCTCGCGGGCAACGCCGTCTTTCAGTCCTTCGCGGTCGGTACGATCCTCGTCGTCGCGACGGCGATCGTCGGGTCGCTGACGGTCCTGCCGGCGATGCTCTCGTGGCTGGGCCAGAAGGGCTGGACCGAGAAGGGCCGCGTCCCGTACGTCGCGAGGCTGCGCCACCGCACGCGCGGCGAGTCGCGCGCCTGGGGAGCGATCGTCGACCTCGTGCTCAGGCGCCCGATCGTCTCGGTCGTGCTCGCCGCCGGGCTGCTCGTCGCGCTCGCGATCCCGGCGCTGGGCATGCACACGGTCAACCCCGGCGTCGCCGGCCTGTCGCGCAGCATCCCGATCATGCGCACCTACGACCGCCTGCAGGCCGCGTTCCCCGGCGGCGCCCAGCCGGCGACCGTCGCGATCCAGGCGCACGACGTCACGTCGCCCGCGGTGCTCGCCGGCATCGCGTCGCTGAAGCGCGAGGCCGGCAGGACGGAGGGCCTCGGCCAGCCGATCACGGTCCGCGACAACCCGCGCGACACGCTCGCGGTCGTCGACATCCCGCTCGCGGGCAACGGCACCGACAGCGCATCCGAGGCGGCGCTCGAGCGCCTGCGCGACGACGTCGTCCCGGCGACGATCGGCCGCACGAGCGGCGCGACGGTGGACGTCACCGGCACGACGGCGGGCTCGAAGGACTTCAACGACACGATGAAGTCGCACCTGCCGATCGTGTTCGGCTTCGTGCTCGGGCTGACGTTCCTGCTGCTGCTCGTGACGTTCCGCTCGCTCGTGATCCCGATCAAGGCGATCGTGCTGAACATGCTGTCGGTCGGCGCGTCCTACGGCGTCCTGACGCTGATCTTCCAGGACGGCCACGGGCAGAGGCTGCTCGCGTTTCAGTCCGTCGGCGGGATCACGTCGTGGCTGCCGCTGTTTCTGTTCGTGATCCTGTTCGGGCTGTCGATGGACTACCACGTGTTCATCCTCAGCCGGATCCGCGAGGCCGTCGCCGGCGGGATGAGCACGGACCGCGCCGTGTCGCACGGGATCAAGCAGACGGCGGGCGTCGTCACGAGCGCGGCCGTCGTGATGGTCGCGGTGTTCGCGATCTTCGCGACGCTGAGCTCGCTGGAGTTCAAGCAGATGGGCGTCGGGCTGGCGGTCGCGATCCTGATCGACGCGACGGTCGTGCGGGCGGTCCTGCTGCCGGCGACGATGAAGCTGCTCGGCGACTGGAACTGGTACCTGCCGAGCGGGCTGAGCTGGCTGCCGTCGCTGCGCCACGAGTCGTCCGTGGAGCCCGTGAACGCGTAGGGCGATGACATAGTGCCTCGCATGGGCGACGCGGTCGTGCTCGTGCGAGGCAGTGGCGATGTCGGATCGGCGGTCGCCGCCGTCCTGCATCGCGCCGGCTACGGGGTCGCGATCCACGAGGACCCGGCCCCGTTCGCTCCTCGGCGCGGAATGGCGTTCGCCGACGCGGTCTTCGACGGGTCGTGCATGCTCGACGGGCTGACCGCGCGCCGGATCGACGAGCTGGGAGATCTGGGTGCCGCGGTCGCCGCCGGCGCCGAGATCCCGGTCACGACCGCCGAGATCGTGGACGCGATTGCCGTGCTGTCCGTGGCGGTGCTCGTCGACGCGCGGATGCGCAAGCACGAGACGCCCGAGTCGCAGCTCGGGCTCGCGCCGCTGACGATCGGCTTGGGGCCGAACGTCGTCGCGGGGGAGACGACCCATCTCGCGATCGAGACGCAGTGGGGCGACGAGCTCGGCAACGTCGTCGCGGCCGGCGCGACGCGCGCGCTCGGCGGCGAGCCGCGCAGCTTCGAGGGCCACGGGCGCGATCGCTTCGTCTACGCGCCGGTGTCGGGCGTCATGCGCACGAGCGCGCGGATCGCCCAGCGCGTGACGGCCGGCGAGGTCGTCGCGACGCTCGGCGAGCAGCGCCTGCTCGCGCCCCTCGACGGCATCCTGCGCGGCCTCACCCACGACGGCGTGCCGGTCGAGCAGGGCACGAAGGTCGTCGAGGTCGACCCGCGCGGCGACGTCTCGAAGGTCGTCGGGCTCGGGCCGCGGCCGAAGCGGATCGGCGAGGGCGTGTTGCGCGCGATCGAGGAGGCCGGCATCCGGCCGGCATAGGGCACTGCGTCTGCGATCGGTGTCCGTCCCGCGTGAGGAGCACGGTCGGGCGCCCGGCATCCGCCCTGGGCGAGGAAGGCACGGTCGGCGTCTGGCACCGCCGTGGGTGAGGAAGGCACGGTCGGCGTCCGGCATCCGCCCTGGGTGGGGAAGCACGGTCGACGCTCGGCTGGGAGGCGACCGGCCCCGCCGGGGGGCGTAATCTGGCCGCCATGTCCACCGCTTCAGCGCCCCGCCGCTCGTGCATGTCCGTCCCCGGCTCGTCGGCGAAGATGCTCGCCAAGGCGCCCACGCGGGGCGCCGACGAGATCGTGATCGACCTCGAGGACGCGGTCGCGATCTCCGCGAAGGACGACGCGCGCGCGACCGTGCTCGCCGCGCTGGGCGAGCCGCAGTGGGCGGGCGTGCGCTGCAGCGTGCGCGTCAACGCGCCGCGCACGCCGTGGTGTCATGCCGACATCGTCGCGCTCGCATCGCTGACGCAGCGCGGGCCGGCGTCGATCGTCGTGCCAAAGGTCGAGTCGGCCGGTGACCTCGCGTTCGTCGAGCGCCTGCTCGACGGCGCCGAGGCCGCCGCGGGGAGCACGCGCCGGATGACCGTGCAGGCGCTGATCGAGACCGCGGCGGGCGTGTCGCACGTGCAGGAGATCGCGGCATCGTCGCCGCGCCTGGACGGGCTCATCCTCGGCTACGCCGACCTGTCCGCCTCGCTCGGACGCGCCGCCGGCGCGGGCGCGGAGCTCGACTCCTGGCGCGCGATCCAGGACGCGATCCTCGTCGCCGCGCGCACGAACGACCTCGTCGCGATCGACGGCCCGTACCTCGGCATCTCCGTCGACGACGGCTTCACGGCGGCGGCCACGCGCGCCCGCGACATGGGCTTCGACGGCAAGTGGGCGATCCACCCGGCGCAGGTCGGCGCCCTGAACGAGCTTTTCACGCCGTCGGGCGACGACGTCGCGCACGCGCGGGCGGTCATCGCCGCGCTCGAGGAGGCCGAGCGCGGCGGCGGGGCGGGCGCGGTGGCACTCGACGGCCAGATGCTCGACGAGGCCGTTCGCGTCGCGGCGCTGCGCGTGCTCGCGCGGGCGGGCGCGGCAGCGCCGTAGTCGCCGCGCTCGCGGGAGGATCGATCGCGTGCGCGCGGGCACGTGGCGCGCCGCGCGCCGGACACCGATCGTTGCCGGCGGATAGCAGGCGCTACTCCTCGGCGAATAGCGGCGGCTACTCGTCGGCGCAGAGCACATGCGAACGCGGTCGCTGAGCGGCAATCCCGCTCGCGTGCCGGACGCTACCCACTGGTGGCTCGTGACCAGATCGCCGATCGTGGCGGGCGCTACGAGCGCATGCCGCGGCCCGGTACGCGCCTGCGCATGCCGCGCCTGCGCATGCCGCGGTTGCCCTGAGGCGGCAGTCCGGACGAAGGGCTTGCCTCGGATCGTTGCGAGCCGCTCGCCGAGGCTCGACGCGGCGCGTCAGATCGCGTCGGCCGCGACCAGCGACGCGCCGTCGTCGCCGGCCGGGGCTGCCGCACCCTGGCCCGCCGCCTCGTCGCCCTGCAGCTGCGCCTCGTCGGCGAGGACGTCCTCGAGGACGGACCGGGTGATCTCGTTCGCCGCGATCTCCCACGGTCCCCGCGCGACGCGAACCTCTCGCCACTCGCCGGTCCCCGTGCGGATCTCCGTCTGCGGCCCATGGGGGTTGGCGACCGTGGTGAGACCGGAGCCCCAGCCCTGGTAGTACGTGCGCGTCGCCTGCACATACTCGACGTCCATCTCCTCCTCGAAGGTGACCGTGAGCCCGACCTTCGTGGCGCCCGCCGGCGTGAAGCGGCCGGTGAACGAGGTCAGGTTCCCGCCGGCGTAGTCGTTGGCGTGGAACTGCACCGTGTATCCGGTCAACGGGCCGCTGGGCACCTTGAACTCGTTCTCGCCCGCGGCGACGAGCCCCCGATTCTCGGCGACGCTGCGCTGCTCGAGGACGCCCGCGCGGACCGCGACGCGCTGGAGCGTGCCCGCGGCCGCCGCACCGGTCGCGACGTCGATCTCGGCTCGCTCGGCGACGGCTCGGGCCAGCAGCCCTCCCAGCGCGTCGTCCGGCGGCTGCCGAAGGGGGACCTCTGCCGGGCGTCGCGCGAGGGTCAGCGACCTCGGCGCGGGCGCTGGCGGGCCGGCGCGACGCGCCGCTCGCGCAACCATCGAGGCGTGCGACGCTGCGGGCATCACGAGCTCCTTGCTCCAGTTTCCAGAGCGACGGACCCTACACGAGGCGGCTGCTCCCGAAGCTCGGCTGCCGGAGCGACCGGATCACGGTGTCCGTCACGTGATCTCGTCGAGATGCGCGATGTTCGCGCGATCCTCCTCCTCGTCGCTGGGCGCGCTCTCGAACCACGCGTCGAGGATCTCGTCGAGCTGCGCGTCGGAGGTCGCGCGCAGGCTCAGCGCGAGCACGTTGGCGTCGTTCCAGCGCCGTGCTCCCGCCGCCGTCTGCGCGTCGGCGCACAGCGCCGCCCGCACGCCGGCGACCTTGTTCGCCGCGATCGACGCGCCGGTTCCCGTCCAGCAGCAGACGACGGCCTGCTCGGCGCGGCCGTCGGCGACATCACGCGCGGCGGCCTCGCAGCACCACGCCCAGTCCGCACGCTCGCCGCCGCCGCCGCCGCCGCCGCCGCCGCCGCCGAGGGCGCCGTGCAGCGCCAGCGCGTGCCCGCGGGCGCGCAGCCGCTCGACGACGCGCTCGGCGACGCCGGTGACCTCGTCGGCCGCGACCGAGATTCGCACCGCGCGGCGCCCGCTACGGAGCGACCGTGACCTCGTCGTCGGCCTCGAGGTCGTCGCCCGCACCGCGGAAGTGCTTGACGATCCGGTACTGGCCCGGGGGGCTGTCGGTGGGCACGGTGAACGCCTCGGTCAGCATCTGGCCGGGCGCCAGCAACAGGGCGATGGCCGGCACCGCGAGGTGCAGCGGGACGTCCGTCCAGACGCCGCCCCTGCTCACCTGCCAGTCGAAGCCGTAGCCCGCCGTCAGGCATCCGGGACCGGCGTTCGTCAGCGTGATCTTCAGCGCGTCGCCGGGCGCCGCGCTGTCCGCGCTGAGGCCGAGCTCCGCGTTCGCCTCGTCGCCGGCGTCGCACGGGCCACTCGCCGTCGGCGGCTGCGGACCGACGACGAACGTCACCTGCGAGTAGGCCCTGCCGACGACCACGCGCAGGCGATAGCGGCCGGTGCTGCCGGCCGG
This sequence comes from Solirubrobacteraceae bacterium, assembly GCA_036271815.1. GTDB lineage: Bacteria > Actinomycetota > Thermoleophilia > Solirubrobacterales > Solirubrobacteraceae > CADCVQ01. The sequence continues at coordinate 27,558 of DATAZX010000077.1, read as the reverse complement.
CAGCCGCGTCGAGAACGTGCCACTGCGCAGGCTGCGCCGGGCGACCAGGTGCACCGCCACGCCGCTGCGCGTGACGCGCGCGAGCGTGACCACGGCGACCCGGCCCAGCCGCCGCGCCTTCGCGGACGGGATCAGCGAGGCCTGCACGCCGTCGCCGGGACGCAGCAGCCCCAGCGCGGCATTCGACGGCCACTGCACGAGGTAGCCGCCGACGTGCTCGGTCCTCGTCGACGGCGGTGCGGCGGCGCCCGCCGCGGGCACCGCGATCAGACCGGTCGCGCAGGCGAGGCCGGCGACGGCCAGCAGCCAGCCGGGCAGATGACGCGTGCCGCGCGCCCCCGATGTGTCATCGCTCATGAGCTCTCGCGCCTCTCTCGTTGCCGGGTGGGACTCGAGCGGGAGTATGCCGCTCCCCGTGGTATTGATGTGAACGCGTCACACCAAGGTGACGCGACCCCACGCCTCACACGACGTCGTACACCTCGTCGGCGGGCAGCGCCAGCAGCCGCTGCACCATCTCGAGCTTGAGCGTGTCCAGCCGCGCCTCCTGCTCCGCGCTGCGCCCGTCCGTGCGCGCGAGCTCGATGAACTCGTCCGGGACGATCCCCTCGCGCACGATCAGCGTCGCCACGCGCTCGCGGTAGGACAGCTCGAAGACGAAGCGCTCCATCGTGCGCCCGCGCTCGGGCCGTGCGAGCGCGGCGTCGACGACGTAGCGCTCGCCCGTGACCGCGCGCGTCACGAGCTCGAACGCGTCGCGCGCGCCCGGTCCGCCGAACGCCGTCCGCACGCCGATCTCGCGCCGCTCGGGCACGCGGCCCTCGTCGAGCAGCGGCAGGCCGCGCTCGAGGATCTTGAACGCCTGCGCGACGCCGCCCGGCGAGCCCGGCCCGTGGTACTTGAGCATGTCGTGAAACGAGAAGGCGAGCAGCCGTCCGCGGTCGAGTACGTCGATCGTGCTGGTCATCGAGGCGTCCCTTCGAGTGGTGTCCGAGGCAGTGCATCACGGCGTGTGGCGTTGCGGTGGTGCCGAGCGTGCCCGTCGCGCGCCTCGAGCTGCTCGACGGCATCGGTCACCTGTCGTTCTGGGAGCGGCCCGAGCGCGTCGCGCAGCTCGTCGTCGAGCACGCCGCCGCGCAGCGCTGACGCGGCGGCCGCCCGGCGCGCCGCGGTGGCGCGGTCGCACCGCCGCTGCGCGCGACGTAGGCTGCGCGGACGATGCCCGGACTCGAGAGCCCAGACGAGATCGACCTGATCGCCGAGGACGAGGACGGGCGCGCACTGCTGTCGATCGTCCAGACCGGACCCTGGCCGAAGGGCCGCTACGTGGTCCAGGGCCTCGAGCTGAAGGTCAAGAACTACCTGCGCTTCGCGCTCGAGGGCCAGATGGTCGCGAAGTACCCGACGCTGCGCGACAAGCCCGTCGTCGTCGAGCTCACGTTCGACGAGCTGCCGCCGAAGCCGATCGTCGACGCCTGGAGCCGCGCGGCGAAGTCCGCGATGCGCCGTGGCGTGCGGCTGTCGACGCGCAAGCTCGGCGACGAGTCGTTCTGGAGCTCGTAGCGGCGAACCGCGCGGGCTATGCGTTGCCGACGTTTCGCGAGAAGCCCTTGACGAGATCGGTGAGGACGACGAGCATCGTTCCCTCGCCCATCGACGCTGCCTTGCCGTTGATGAGCGCGACCGCGTTGATCGTGCCCTCGCCGTTGCGCAGCGAGATCGTCACGTCGCCGGACGCCCGGCTCTGGCCGCCGGCCTCGCGCGTCATCGCCTTGATCCTCACGGTCTGGCTGGCCACGTCCGCCGACTCGATCGTGACCGGCCCGCTGAAGCTCATGCCCATCGCGCCCATCCGCACGGCGATCTCCGCCTTGACGGCCGCCGCGCTCTCGGATGAGGCGACGCGGGCGCCCGGCACGCAGGGGATCAGGGTGTTGAGGTCGCTGATCACGCCCCAGACGTGAGCGGCGTCGGCTACGGGGAACGTCTCGTTCAGCGTGGGCATGGTGCGTCCTCTCGGTCACGAGTCTCGGGAGCTGCGACGGCCGACGCCGCCGGCCATCTCCGTCGATCGAGAGAGCACGAGCACCGCGGTCTTCTCCGAGTTGGCGTCGCGCGGGGGACCCGCTCTTACGCCGCGACCGTCGAGTTGGCGCGCGACGCCGGGACTCGTGGCGCGTTCAGGCCATCGCGCCGAGCAGCGACTCGGACTCGACGAGGCCGTCGTCGGTCGTGGCCTGCCCGGCGAGCAGCCGCGCCTGCTGGCGCTCGCGCCAGTCCTGGTGGGCCTCGGACGGCTTGTCGTAGCCGTAGCGCTCGCGCGCCTGCGCCGGCGTCAGCGTCTCGGCGCGCTGCGGCGGGACCTCGAGGAAGATCGGCGCCATGACCTTGCGCGTCGACGGCGACATCAGGCCGAGGATCGCGAGCTCGACGTGGCGGTTCGCGTGGACGAGCCGGTAGCTGATCATCATCACGGGGCGGATCAGCGCGTCCATGAGGCGCGACTGGCGGATGCCCGCCATCTTGCGCATCCAGCGCGGGAGCGTCGCGATCGTCGCGATCCGCATCGTCTTGTTGATTACCCACATCATCGGCCTGAGCACACGTGGCGTGGGCGGGAACATGACCTCGCCGTTGAGCAGGAAGTCCATCATCGACTGGGCGGCCTCGGAGCCGGCGAGGCGCGGGCGCATCGTCTCGAAGTACGCGCGGATCCCGTCGCGCGTGCGCGGGACGTCGTCCGGGTCGCAGGTCTGCAGCTCCGCCGCCGTGACGCAGTCCTCCCAGTAGCTCGCCTCGTCCTCGGCCGACAGCTTGCCGGGGCCGTAGCGCTCGTAGGCGAAGAGGATCGAGTGCCAGGCGGTGAGGTGGATCCACAGCTGCGAGTGCGGGTCGTTGGCGTCGTAGCGGTTGCCGCTCAGCGGCTCGATGCCGACCGCCTTGGAGTGGACCTTCACGAGGATGTCGGCGGCCTTGGAGGTCGAGCGGGTGTCGCCGAACGCGACGCGGGCGAAGTAGCACAGCGTGCGGTCATAGCGGGTCCGCGGCCGCGAGCGCACGCCGCCCGAGTGGTCGACCGCTGCGATCAGGGCGGGGTCGAGCTCCTCGACGACGACGGCCCGCTGGAAGCCGACCGTGAGCGACGTCGGATAGCGCCAGACGCGCCAGGTGACCGAGTCGGGGCCGAAGAAGCCGTAGTCCTCGTGGGGCTGCAGTGGCTTGTCATTGCGCGATGTGGTGGGCATGGTTCCTCGCGTCGGGTCGGCTGGTGACGATTCGCACGAGCAATACTACAGCGGTGTAGCTTTCACTGTCAAGCGTCGTTCAGCCCAGCGAGGAAGCGCTCCACGAAGCCGGCCAGGCGATCCGCCGTGAAGCTCTGCGGGTCGCTCAGCACGAGCCGGCCCCACTGCTCGACGACGACGAGCAGCGAGTGCGACGCGAGCTCGAGGTCGACGCCGGCCGTCGCCCCGCCACGCTCGAGCGCCCAGGCGAGCAGCGCCTCGAACTGCTCGCGCACCCGCTCGCGGTCGCGGTCGATGCGCTCGCGCACGACGCTCGGCGTGCCGTCGGGCGGCAGCAGGACCGGGTACCAGGTGTCGGGGTCGTTCGCGACGACGTCGACCATCGAGCGCACGAAGCCGACGACGAAGTCGCCGGGGTCGCGGTCGCCCGGGACGGCCGGCAGCGCCGCGCTGAGCTGCGCCAGCGCGCGCCGCTCCTGACGGTCCAGCAGGGCGCCGAGCAGATCCCCGATCCCGTCGAAGACGCCGTAGATCACCGGTCGCGAGACGTCGACCTCGCGGGCGATCGTCTCGATCGAGACCGCGCCGTAGCCGTCGCGGATGATGATCCGCAGGGCGGCGTCGAGCAGCTGGCGGCGCCGGTCCTCCGGCGACATCCGGGCGGCGTAGGGGCGGCGCGACGGGGCGGGCATCGACGCCCAGCCTACGCCCGGCCTCGCGTCGTCAGGCGAGCGCGGCGGCCAGCGCGCCGTCGATCTCGGGGTACGCGAACGTGTAGCCGAGCTCGCCCGCGCGGCCGGGGACCATCCGCGTCCCGCTGATCGCGTACTTCGCGACCTCGCCGACCATGAGCTTCGCCGCGATCCCGGGGACCGGCACGATCGTCGGCCGGTGCAGGACGTGCCCGAGTGCGCGCGAGAGCTGCTTGTTCGTCACGGGGGCGGGCGCGCTGGCGTTGATCGGTCCGCTGAAGTCGGGCGCGTCGATCGCCCGCAGGTAGAGGCCGATGAGGTCGTCGGGGTGGATCCACGGGACGTACTGCCGACCGCCGGCGAGCGGACCGCCGAGGCCGAGCTTGAACGGCAGCATCATGCTCGCGAGCGCGCCGTAGGTCGGGTCGACGGTGATGCCGGTTCGGATCGTCACGACGCTCATGCCGAGCTCCGAGGCCGCATTCGCCTCGCGCTCCCAGCGCACGCAGACGTCGGCCAGCCAGTCGCGCCCGGCGGGGCTCGACTCGTCGACCGGCTCGTCGCCGCCCGGCCCGTAGAACGCCGACGCCGACGCGCAGATCAGCCGCGCCGGCCGCGGCTCGGTAGCGCGCAGGCCGTCGACGAGCCGGCGCGTCCCGGTCTCGCGGCTGTCGAGGATGTCCTGCTTGGCCTTCGCGTTCCAGCGCTGCGCGACGGGAGCGCCGGCGAGGTGCACGACGACATCGCGGCCCGCGAGCGCCTCGGCCGGGGCGGGACCGGTGGTCCAGTCCCAGTCGGCCGCCTGCACCCCGAGGCTCTGCGCCGCGCGCCCCCCGTTGCGCGACAGCACGGTGATCTCGTCGCCGCGCCCCTTGAGCGCCGCGACGAGCTTCGATCCGACGTAGCCGGTGGCACCGGTCAGTGTGATCCTCATACGAGCGGGTTCGTGCCGTGCAGCCATTCGGATGCATGCTCGCACCGCGAGCGATCGATCTCGATGGCACGAGCCCGGTTCACGGGACGTGTCGAGCCCCCGGCTGGCGCGCGCCGGCGAGCCGGGAGCGCGGCTACTCCTTCTTCGAGCTGCGCGCCGCCTTCACCCGGTCGACCGCGGTCAGCAGCACCTTGCGCAGCCGCACGCTGTCGGGCGTGACCTCGACGCACTCGTCCTCGCGGATGAACTCGAGCGCCTGGTCGAGCGACATCAGCGCGGGGGGGACGAGGTTGACCATCTCGTCGGCGTTCGCCGAGCGGATGTTCGTCTGCTTCTTCTCGCGGATCGCGTTGACGTCGAGGTCATCGGCCCGCGCGTTGGCGCCGCAGATCATGCCCTCGTAGACCTCCTCGCCCGGCCCGACGAAGAGCTGGCCGCGCTCCTGCATCCGCATGAGCGCGAACGACGCCGTCTTGCCGCGGCGGTCGGCGACGAGCGAGCCCGACGCGCGGGTCTTGATCTCGCCCTGCCACGGCTCGTAGCGCTCGAAGACCGAGTGCATGATCCCCGAGCCGCGCGTCTCGGTCATGAACTCGGTCCGGAAGCCGATCAGGCCGCGGGCCGGGACGAGGTACTCCAGGCGCACCCAGCCGGTGCCGTGGTTGACCATCTGCTCCATGCGGCCCTTGCGCAGCGCCATCAGCTGCGTGACCGTCCCGAGGTAGTCGTCGGGGCAGTCGATCGCGAGGCGCTCGATCGGCTCCTGCAGCTTGCCGTCGACCGTCCGCGTCACGACCTTCGGCTTGCCGACGGTGAGCTCGAAGCCCTCGCGGCGCATCGCCTCGACGAGCACGCCGAGCTGCAGCTCGCCGCGGCCCTGCACCTCCCAGGTGTCCGGGCGCGCGGTGTCGAGGACGCGGATCGAGACGTTGCCGACGAGCTCGGCCTGGAGGCGGTCCTGGACCTGGCGGGCGGTGAGCTTCTTGCCGACCTGACCGGCCAGGGGAGAGGTGTTGATGCCGATCGTCATCCCCAGCGCGGGCTCGTCGACCATCACGGGCGGCAGCGGCTTGGGATCCTCGAGATCGGCGAGCGTGTCGCCGATCGTGATCTCCGGGATGCCGGCGATGGCGACGATCTCGCCCGGCCCGGCCTCCTCGGCGGGCTTGCGCGTCATGCCCTCGGTGAGGTACAGCTCGGTGATCTTCGCGGAGGTGATGTCCTCCTGCTCGTGGCGATACCAGGCGACCGTCTCGCCCTTGCGGATCGTGCCGTTGTGCACGCGGCACAGGGCGAGCCGGCCGACGTACGGCGACGCGTCGAGGTTCGTCACGAGCGCCTGCAGGCCGTGGCCGTCGGTGTACTCGGGCGCCGGCACGGCGGACACGAGCAGGTCCAGCAGCGGACGCAGGTCCTTGCCCTCGACGCCCTGCTCGAGCGACGCCTGGCCGGCGCGCGCGTTGGTGTAGACGATCGGGAACTCGATCTGCTCGTCGTCGGCGTCGAGGTCGATGAACAGCTGGTAGACCTCGTCGACGACCTCGGAGATGCGGGCGTCGGGGCGGTCGACCTTGTTGATGACGAGGATCACCGGAAGGCGCGACTCGAGCGCCTTGCGCAGCACGAAGCGCGTCTGGGGGAGCGGCCCCTCGGAGGAGTCGACGAGCAGCACGACGCCGTCGACCATCGTCAGGCCGCGCTCGACCTCGCCGCCGAAGTCGGCGTGGCCGGGGGTGTCGACGAGGTTGAGCTTGACCTCCTCGCCGCCGGCGGGCGTGTAGCGGACGGCGGCGTTCTTGGCGAGGATCGTGATCCCGCGCTCGCGCTCCTGGTCCATCGAGTCCATGACGCGATCGGTGACCGCCTCGTGCTCGGCGAAGACCCCGGATTGGCGCAGCATGGCATCGACGAGGGTCGTCTTGCCGTGGTCGACGTGGGCGATGATCGCCACGTTGCGGATGTCCGAACGTACGGGTCGTGGACCGCCGCGCTCGTCTTCTGATGTCAGCACGCTGGGCGTGGCGGAGGGCATGTTCATGCCTACAGTCTGCCGCAGCCATTTTGGCGAGCCCCGCGGCATATCCATGCAGCACGCGTATGCTTTGATGCGTGCGCACGACGATCAACATCGACGACGGCCTGCTCGCGACCGCCAAGCAGCGCGCGGTCGAGCGCGGCACCACGCTCACGCGGCTCGTCGAGGACGCGCTGCGCGAGTCGCTTCAGCGTCGCGACGAGCGCGAAGACGAGCCGTTTCGCACGCTCACGTTCGCCGGCGGCGGCCTCATGCCGGGCGTCGACCTCGACGACGGCGCGGGCTTGCGCGACCTGCTCGAAGGCGACGGTGGATGGTCCTCCCGGACGTCAACGTCCTGATCTACGCCCACCGCGAGGAGCTGGCGCAGCACGCGCACGCGCGCGCGTGGCTCGACGGCGCGATCTCCAGCGACGCACCCTACGGGCTCAGCGAGCTCGTGCTCAGCGCCTTCCTGCGGATCGTCACGAATCCCAAGGCCCTCGCGCAGCCGACGCCGCTGGACGTCGCGCTGGCCACCGTGCAGCGCTGGCGCACGCCCCGCAACTGCGTCGTCGTCGGCCCCGGCGACCGCCACTGGGGGATCTTCACGCGGCTGTGTCGCGACGCCGGGGCGAAGGGCAACGTCGTAGCCGACGCCTACCTGGCCGCGCTCGCGATCGAGTCCGGCAGCGAGTGGATCACCACGGACCGCGGCTTCGCGCGCTTTCCCGGGCTGCGCTGGCGCGACCCGCTCGCAGCCGCCTGACCGCGGTCAGGCGCGGCCGACGCGAACCGAGGCGATCGCCGGCAGCCGGTTGGCGACCTGCGACCACTTGCGCCCCGCGTCGCCGGAGCCGAAGAGCTCGCCCGACGTCGCACCGAAGTACAGCTCGAGCGACAGCCCCTCGCCGGTCGTGGTGAAGGACTGGCGCAGCACCTGCAGGTAGGCGTCCTGCTGCGGCAGCCCGTCGCCGCGCGCGGTCCACGTCGCGCCCGCGTCGCGCGTCTCCCACACGAGCACGCGCCCGCCGGGGGTGACGCGGTCGAGCGTCGCGACGGGAATCACGTAGGCGCTGTCGGGATCGGCGGGATCGGTGACGACGGGGAAGCCGAAGTCCGAGGGCAGGCCCGCCGCGACGTCGCTCCACGTCTCGCCGCCGTCGTCGGAGCGGTAGACGCCGCCGTGGAACTGCAGGAACATGCGCTCGGGGCGCTGGGGCGCGCGCTCGAGGTGATGTACGCAGAGGTCGATCGCCGTCGCGCGCGACTCCTCGGGCAGGTAGTCGGCGACGATGCCGGCGTTGCCGTGGCGCCAGGTCGCGCCGGCGTCGTCGGTCAGCCAGACGCCGGCGGCGGAGATCGCGAGCGCGAACCGGTCGGGGTCGCCCGGCCAGGGGGCGATCGAGTGCACCGAGAGGCCGCCGGAGTCGCGCCGCCAGCGCGGCCGCGTCGGGTGCTCCCACAGCGCGCGGTTGAGCTGCCACGACGCGCCGCCGTCGTCGCTTGCGAACAGCACGCCGGGGTCGCCTCCGGCCCACAGCCGCGACCCGTCGTCGCTGGCCACGATGACCCAGATGCGCTTCAGCGCCTTGTCGCCGCCCTTCGGCAGCGCGACCCCCGTCGCCGGCCGCCAGTCGTCCGCGAGGTCGTCGGTGAACCAGATCCGCGGCCCCCAGAACGGCGACGTCACGGCGGCGAACAGCCGGCCGGAGTGCGGCTCGCGCATCGCGTAGTCGACGGGATCGCCCTCGAACGCACGCGTCACGATCGAGAACTCCCCGCCCGGCGTGCCTTCGAGAACGAACAGGCCCTTGCGGGTCCCGACCAGCAGCTCGGTCATCAGCCCCCGGAGATGGCCGGGAGGATCTCGATCCGGTCGCTGCCGGCGACGGGCGTGTCGGGCTTGGCGGCCTCGCCGTTGACGAAGACGTTGATGTGCTGGCGCAGGACGCCGCGCTCGTCGAGGATCCAGCCCTCGAGCGCGCTGTGGGTCGACTCGAGCCCGAGCAGCAGCTCGTTGACGGTGGAGCCCTCGATCTCGTGTTCCGAGCCGCCGCCCGCCAGCTTCTGGATCTGCCCGCGCAGCCGTACGATCGCCATGGCGCAAGCATACGTCGCGGGGGCATCCTGACCGCGTCCGGCCCGGCGCCGCGAGCCGCGTCGGGCTGGGGATGCGCGCCGGACGTCGTGGTTTCAGGGCGTCGGAGCGTCGCGGTCCTCAGCCCAGCTCGCGCAGCAGCGCCTCCTTGATCGCGGGGCGCTGCGCGAAGGCGAGCAGGAAGATCGCCTCGCGAGCCAGCCGCTGGGCGTGCTCGCGCAGGTCGACGGCGACGCTGCCCCGCTCGGCCACGAGATAGGACGCCGCGCGCATCGCCAGCAGCGACGCGCCGGCACGCGCGCGCGCGAGCTCGTCGCCGTCGTCCGCCACGTCGAGCGCGTGGCGGCACGCGTCGACCGCGGCGACGAGCGACGGCGTGCCGGCGATGCGCGCGCAGCGCGCCGCGACGCCGACGGCGAGCGTGCCGTTCATGCGCACGGACTCGCCCTCGGCCGCCCACGCCGGCAGCGCGGTGGTGCGCACGACGGTGTCCGCGGCGACGCGCACGTCGGAGAGCTCGAGCTGCACCGTCCGGCTCGCGTCCAGCGCGGCGAGCCGGCGCGGCCGCGCGTGCAGCCCGCCGTGCGCGGTCTCGACGAGCACGAGGACGATCTCGTCGCTCGGCAGGCGCGCGGCGGCGAGCAGCACGTCGACGTAGCCCCAGCCGGTCACCATCGGCGACGAGCCCGCGAGCGTCGCGCCGCCGTCGTCGTGCAGGGCGATCCGCAGCGACGACGGACCCGGTCGCAGCGCGGCCAGCGCGAGGCCGCCGCGCAGCCGGCCGCTGCAGAGGCCGGGCAGCCACGCGTCGGCGACGGCGCCGCCGGCGTTGCGGACGCCGCGCACGACGCCGTGATGCTGCGCCCAGACGAACGCGGTCGTCAGGCAGCCGCCGGCGAGCAGCTCGCGGATGCGGCGCTGGGCTCGCAGGTCGAGGTCGCTTCCGCCGGCGTGGGAGGGACCGGCGATCCCGTACAGGCCCGCCGCGGCGAGCGCGGCGAAGTGGCTCGCCGGGATCTCACCGGTCGCGTCGACCTGCAGCGCGGCCGCGAACAGGACCTCGTCGGCGATCCGCGCCGCCGCCCGCTCGAGCGCGTCGCTCAAGCGTCGCTGTTCATCATGTTGTGCGCGACCGTCTCGAGGTACTGCCACAGCTCCGTGCGATACGGCTCGGGGACCTGCGCGTCGTCGACGGCGACGCGCATCGCGCGCAGCCAGGCGTCGCGCGCGGCCGGGCCGATCGCGAACGGGTGGTGGCGCATGCGCAGCCGCGGGTGCCCGCGCTCGTCGGAGTACGTCGTGGGACCGCCCCAGTACTGCATGAGAAACAGGGTGAGACGCTCCTGAGCCGGGCCGAGGTCCTGCTCGGGGTACAGCGGTCGCAGGATCTCCTCGTCGGCGGCGACCTCGACGTAGAAGCGCGCGACGATCCGGCGGAACGTCGGCTCGCCGCCGACGGCGACGTAGAAGCTCTGCCGTGGCGAGGCCTGCGGCAGCTCGGTCATGGGCCCGTCGTCGCGATCGCCACTGCGCGCGATCGTAGCGGCCCTCGGCGCCGGGATCGCGGGCACGCCGGCGCGGCTACACGGGCTGGCCGACCGCGAGCACGTCCTCGACGTCCGCGTCGGTCGTCAGCAGCAGCGCGCCCTCGCCGCTCGCGTAGGCCTCCTCGCCGTGGTGGACGATGTCCATGCCGACGGCCTCCTCCTGCGCGCTGCCGCGCAGCGGCATGACGGCGCCGATCAGCTTCAGCAGCGCGAACGTCATCCCGAAGGCGTACGCCGGCGCGGCGAGCGCCGCGATGACCTGCCAGGCGAGCTGGCCCGCGTCGCCGTAGAGGAGGCCGTTGGACACGCCGTTCCACGACCGCTGCGCGAAGAAGCCGATGAAGACGATCCCGGTCAGGCCCGCGACGCCGTGCGCGGCGAGCACGTCGAGCGTCTCGTCGACGCGCGTGCGCGGGCGCCAGACGATCGCGAAGTAGCTCGGCAGCGCCGCGACGGCGCCGAGCGCCATCGCCCAGCCGGGGCTGATGAAGCCCGCGGCCGGCGTGATCCCGACACAGCCGACGATGATCGCCGTCGCCGCGCCGATCGCCGTCACCTGGCGCCCGCGGACGAGGTCGAGCACGAACCACACGACGAGCGTGCAGGCGGGCGTCAGCAGCGTGTTCGTGAACGCGAGCACGCTCGCGTTGCCGGTCGAGAAGCCGCTGCCGCCGTTGAAGCCGAACCAGCCGAACCACAGCAGGCCGGCACCGAGCAGCACGTACATCGCGTTGTGCGGCAGCAGCGCCTGGCGGCCGTAGTCCTTGCGCGCGCCGACGACGATCGCGGCGGCCAGCGCCGAGAAGCCCGAGCCCATCTCGACGGGGACGCCGCCGGCGAAGTCCAGCGTGCCGTGCGCCTGCAGCCAGCCGCCGCCGAACGCCCAGTGCGCGAGCACGGCGTAGACGAGGACCGACCACAGCGCCGCGAACAGCAGGAACGGGGCGAAGCGCATCCGCTCGACCACGGCGCCGGACACGAGCGCCGTCGTGACGATGCAGAACGTCGCCTGGAAGGCGAAGAAGACGAGGTGGGGGATGGTCGTCCCGGCGCGCGGCGTGAAGCCGACGCCGCCGAGGAAGACGTTCCCCAGCCCACCGACGATCGCGCCGTGGCCGTCGAACGCCAGCGAGTAGCCGACGAGCGCCCACATCACGGTGGCTACGGCGAGCGCGGCGACGCACATCATGAACGTGTTCAGCGTGTTCTTCTCGCGCACGAGCCCGGCGTAGAACAGGCCGAGCGCCGGCGTCATCAGCAGGACGAGCGCCGTCGCGACGAGCATCCAGGCGGTGTCGCCGGCGTTCACGCCGGGCGCCGTGACGGCGATCCCGAGCGCCTCCGGCGTCACGAGCCGACCGGCGTCACGGCGCCGTGGTCGGTCTCGCCGGTGCGGATGCGCACGACGCGCTCGAGCGCGACGACGAAGATCTTGCCGTCGCCGACCTCGCCGGTCTGCGCGCCCGAGCAGAGCGCGTCGATCGTCGGCTGCACGAACTCCTCGGAGACCGCGATCTCGAAGCGGACCTTGTCCTCGAGTCCCATCTTCACCGTCGTGCCACGGTAGGTCTCGACGCGCTCGAGCTCGCCGCCGTGGCCCTGGACGCGGCTCAGCGAGAACCCGCGGACCTGCGCGCGGTAGAGCGCCTCGAGCACGTCGTTCGCCTTGTCCGGACGGACGATGCCGATCACGAGCTTCACAAGTCCCACCCCTCCTCGACCTTCGCGGACGTCGCAGCCAGGGAGGCTCGCCGCCCATCGCGGTCGCTTGTTTGTCCCGCTGGACAAACATCGCGGCGTGTCTATGGCCCGGCTGTACAACGATCGCGGCAGCGCGTTGGACCGGATGTCACGGGTGCGTCCCCCGCGCACGGCCGTACCCACCGCGCGTGCGCCGCCCGGCGCCGTCGCATGCTCCCGGCGAACCGTGGGTAGCCGAGATCGCGTGGCCGATCGCCCCCGACGAACGCTGGACGGGCGGCCATACGCGATGCGGCGCCCGCGCGGCACCCTGGACGAGGTGAGCTCGAGGCGCAACCGCAGGACCCCTGCCGTGATGGCCGTGAGCGCGCGCTTCGGACGCGACCTCGAGCACTGCCTGCGCCAGGTCGAGCGCTTCGTGTCGGAGGCGCACGAGCGGGGCGCGGCGCTCGTCGTCCTGCCCGAGTCGGCGCTCGGCGGCTACCTCTACGAGCCACACGTCGCGGGCGCGCCGGCCCCGTGCTCGGCGCCGCCGGCGCTGCGCCGCGACGGCGACGAGATCGCGCGGATCGCGCGCATGGCCGGCGACGTGGTCGTCTGCGTCGGCTACACGGAGGACGCGCCCGGCGGGCCGTACTCGAGCGCCGTCTGCGTCAGCGGCGACGGCATCCTCGGCCATCACCGCAAGGTCCACCTGCCGGCCGGCGAGCGCGCCGCGTTCAACGCCGGCGACGGCTTCGCCGCCTTCGACACGCCGATCGGGCGCATCGGGATGCTCGTCTGCTATGACAAGACGTTCCCGGAGGCCGCGCGCGAGCTCGCGCTCGACGGCGCCGGGCTGATCGCCTCGCTGTCGGCGTGGCCGATCTGCCGCGTCGACCCGGCGACCTGGACGCGCCGCGACGTGCAGGTGCGCCACTTCAACCTGCTCGACCAGGCGCGCGCGCTCGAGAACCAGGTCGTGTGGGTGTCCTCCAACCAGGTCGGGCGCTTCGGCCGGCTGCGCTTCCCCGGCCAGGCGAAGGTCGTCGACCCGCGCGGCCGGGTGCTCGCGAAGACGGGCGCGCGCGAGGGTGCCGCGCTGGCCCGCGTCGACGCGCCCGGGCTCGTCGCGGCCGCCCGCGACCGCCTCTCCTACCTCGACGATCGGCGTCCGCACGCCTACCTCGGCGCCGGCTCCGCCGCCGCAGCCACGCGCTCGGCGGAACGGATGACCGCCTGATGTGCGGGATCGCCGCCACGTACGGAACGCACCCCAGCGGCGAGGCCGAGCGGATGCTCGGCCGGCTCTCGCACCGCGGCCCCGACGACGCCGGCCGGGTCGAGCTCGACGGCGCGTGGCTCGGGCACCGGCGGCTGTCGATCGTCGACGTCGACGGCGGCCACCAGCCGTTCGCCAACGCGGCCGGCGACGTCTGGCTCGTCGGCAACGGCGAGGTCTACAACCACGAGCAGGTCCGTGCGACGCTCGCCCCGGCGCCGTTCGTGACGCGCTCGGACAACGAGGTCGCGCTGCACCTGCTCGACGAGCGCGGCCCGCAGGCGCTGGGCGAGCTCGAGGGCATGTTCGCGTTCCTCGCCGCCGGCGACGACGGCCGCTTCGTCGCCGCCCGCGACGCGGTCGGGATCAAGCCGCTGTACTGGGCACGGCGCGACGGCGACGTGCGGTTCGCCTCGGAGATCGCCGCCTTCGCACCCGAGTGGATGCCCGACGTCGAGGCGTTCCCGCCCGGCTGCCACTGGACCCCGGACGGCGGCCTCGCGCGCTTCGCCAGCGCGGTGCCGCAGGACGGCGACGGCGCACCGGCGGCGCGCGCCGTGTGGAGCGCGGATGCCGAGCCGCCCGAGGCCGCGCTCGCGGCGACGCGGCGGATCCTCGTCGAGTCGGTGGGGCGCCAGATGATGGGCGACGTCCCGGTCGGCGTCTTTCTCTCCGGCGGGCTGGACTCGGCGATCGTCGCCGCGATCGCCGCCGCGCACTGCGAGCGGCGCGGCGAGCGCCTGCGGACGTTCGCCGTCGGCACGGGCGACAGCGCCGACCTGCTCGCCGCGCGCGTCGTCGCGCGCCACCTCGACTGCGAGCACCACGAGCGCGTGTATGACGCGCGCGAGGCGATCCGCGCGCTGCCGGACGTCGTGCGCTCGATCGAGCACTTCGACCCGTCGCTCGTGCGCAGCGCGGTGCCGAACTACCTGCTCGCCGAGATGACGGCGCAGCATGTCAAGGTCGTGCTGACCGGGGAGGGGGCGGACGAGCTCTTCGCCGGCTATGCGTACCTGCGCGGCTTCGACGGCGCCGACGCGCTGCAGGCCGAGCTCATGCGCACGGTGCACGGCCTGCACAACCTCAACCTCCAGCGCTGCGACCGCGTCACGATGGCGCACGGCCTCGAGGCGCGCGTGCCGTTCCTCGACCGCCAGGTGATCGCGTTCGCGTTCGGGCTGCCGATGGCGTGGAAGCTGTCGGCGCCCGGCGAGCTCGAGAAGCGCCTGCTGCGGCGCGCGTTCGCGGGCTGGCTGCCGGACGAGATCCTGTGGCGCGAGAAGGCCGAGTTCGGCGATGGCAGCGGGGCGAAGGCCGTGCTCACGAACGCGATCGAGGAGGGCGTCACGCGAGCGGACCTCGCTCGCGAGCGCGACGCCGTCGATCCCCCGCTGCGCACGCGCGAGGAGCTCGCCTACCACCGCATCTTCGCCGAGCACCTGCCCGGCGTGCGGCCCGAGCGCACGCTCGGGCGCTTCGCGACGGCGTAGGGGGCGTCGAGCGCCGTGGCCGTCCCGGGGGTGGGGATGCTGCGAGACCGCGTGCCGCGCGCCGGTGCGGCCGCCTTCGCGCAAGGACTCAAACCCACGCCGATCCAGATCGTCGACCTGGAGAACGTCGCTTGTCAGCCGGCGATCGGTGCTTTACCGTGAGTCGCCGGATGTCCCTCGCGATCCTCATCTCTCCGAGCCCGCTGCACGCCGCCGCCACCGGTGGCGCAGCGATGTGCCGGTCGCGCGAGACGTTCGCGCAGCGCATCTACGACACGCCCGACGGCGTCTAGCGGGAGGTCATCCACATGGCTCCCGCGACGATCGCGGGAGCTGCGCCTCGAGTCCGTAGCGGACGTGGGGCGGGGTGGGACCGCGACAGCGTCATCGACGCCATCCAGGAGTGGGTGGCCACATACGGCGAGCCGCCGCGTGCGGCCGACTGGAACCCGTCCTCGGCGAAGTGGTCCGGGCAGCTGTGGCGCGTCGCGCGCTACCGCGCCGGCCGTGCCGGCGGGTCCCCGTGGCCCGCGCTGAACTCCGCCAAGCGGCCGTTCGGCGGGTCGCTGAACGCCGCGATCGTCGCGGCGGGATTCGAGCCGGCCAAGCCGGGGCCGAAGCGGCGCACCGACGTCGACGTCGAGCAGGCCCACCGGGCCGACATGAGCCCGGAGGGTCGCGCGATGGTCGCGGCCGCACTCGCGCAGGCGCGTGCTGCCGAGCGGCGCGTCGCGTGCCTCGAGGCCAAGCTCGAGCGTGCGGGCGATCGTGCGCTGCGCCTGACGGCGGAGCGCGACGCCGCCCGCCGTGCGGGCGCGCGCCGTCCGGCAGCCGACCAGGTCGTCAAGCCGAGGGTCGTGCGTGAGCGCGTCGTCGACGAGGCGGCGGTCGCCCGTGCCCAGCGCGCGGCGTCCGCGGCCGCGGCGAAGGCCGACACGACCGTCCGTGCCGCGCGCGAGCAGGTCGGCGAGGCGCGGATGGACGCGGCCGAGGCGCGGACGGCGGCGAAGCGGATGGCGGCGAAGCTCGAGCGCGCGGAGGCGACGATCGGCACGCTGCGCGACGAACGCCGCGAGCTGAAGGCCGGCCACGATCGCCTGGCCGATCGGCTCGTGGCGGCGGAGCGGATGCTCGAGCGTGCTCGGGCGGATGCCGAGCGGGTGCCCGCGGTGGTGACGGTGCGCGAGGTCGCGCCCGAGGCAGCCGAGGTGCGTGCCGTGCGGGCCGACGCCGCGCGCGATCGTCGGGCGGCCGCCGAGGCCGAGTTGCGCGTCGCGCGTGCCGAGCGCGAGCTGCGGGAGACGGTTGCCGCGATCCGCGGCGAGGCGCGCAAGCTCACCGCCGCGGAGCTCGCCGAGCTGCGCACCGACGGCCCCGGCGGCCCCGCCGTGATGGCGGAGGCGCTGAAGGCGCTGGCCGCAGCCCGCCGTTCCAACAACCCGACGCGATTGCAGGACGCCCTGCGGCGCGTCGCCCAGGCCGCCGTGACGTGGCAGGAGCGGATCTGAGCGATCCGCTCCTGCCGGCGCTCTTCACATCCGACACAGCGCACGATCCCATGACCGATCTCGAACACCTCACGGCGGAGCTCCTCCGCGAGGACGAGCTGCTGGCGCCGCGCGCCTGGGCGCTGCGGGCGAACCTGTCCGTGTACGACGCGAGCTACGTCGCGCTGGCCGAGCTCGCCGACGCGAGGCTCGTCACGCTGGACGGTCGCATCGCCGGTGCTCCCGGCGTGCGCTGCGAGGTCGCGACGCCCTGATCGCGGGCGCCTCAGCCGAGGATGTTGACCGCGCGGGCGATCACGAGGCCGATCGTCAGCAGCGCGGTGAGCGACTGGATCGCCATCACGAGCTTCGCCGTCTGGGTGAGCGGCAGCGTGTCCGTCGGGCTGAACGCGGTGGCGTTCGTCACCGACACATACAGGTAGTCGCCGAATCCCGGCCTCCAGCCCGGCGGGGCCAGCTGCGGGTTCTCCATCTGCGGGAACTGGAAGTCCGGGTGGGTGTCCGGGTCGGTGTAGCGCGTGACGGGACCACCGCGATCCATCTCCCAGAACCAGACGGCGAACAGCAGCACGCTCGTGGCCCACAGCACCGCGCCCGCGAGGATCAGCCGCTGGCCGCCGACGTGCCCGCCGGCGACGAGGTAGTGCACGAGCAGCACGAGCGACGCGATGTTGGCGAGGCTGACGACCCCGACGACCGCCAGCGACAATCGCCGCCGGCGGCGGGAATGCGCCGTCGCACGCCTGGGGGCGATCGTGACGAGGACGGCCAGCAGGATGCCCTCGACGATCGGCAGCAGCCACGTCGGCCCGACGGTGACCGCCTCCGGCAGCGCGAAGTTCAGCCCGATCGCGGCGGCGACGGCGACCTGCGCCGGCCAGAACGGGTCGCCGCGCTCGATGCGCCGGACGACGAGCTCGGCCTCCATGCGGACTCGTCTGGACATCGCGGGTCGCGGCCGGCGGCGGCCGCGTCAGCTCGCGGTGAGGCGCGTGTGGATCTCCCTGGTGAGCGTCTCGACGCGCTCGGTGAGCTCCTTGTCCTGCTGCGTGAGGGCGGTGTTCGTCGTCAGGAGCTCCTTGAGCTCGGAGGTCTGCTGCTTGAGCGCCGCCTCGCGGTCCTCCATGTGCTTCATGACCTCCTCGCGGTGGCGCTCGAGATGCTCGACCGCCGCCTTGTCGCGATCGGCCTGGCGGGTCTGCGCGAGCAGGATCAGCGGCGCCGCGTAGGCGGCCTGCGTCGAGAACGCGAGGTTCAGCAGGATGAACGGGTACGGGTCCCAGCGCATTCCGACCGCGACCGCGTTCAGGGCGATCCACACGACGACGACGAGCGACTGCGCCGCGATGTAGCGCGGCGTGCCGAGGAACCGCGCAGCGGCCTCCGCTCGCCGGCCGAAGTTGTCCTCGCCGAAAGCGCTGTGGCCGGTTGGCATGCAGTGGAGTTCGCGAGCGAGGCAGGCGATCCTGCGCTACCGGTTGCGCGCGGCGGCCTCGGTGCCCGCGCGGCGTGCCTGCGGCTCGTCGGCGGCGAGGTCTCCCAGGAGGTCGCGGGTCTCCTCGAGACGGCCGGTGAGGATCTGCTTGGCGACCTCGAGCAGCTGGAAGATCCGCGGGTCCTTGACGCGATAGAAGACGCTGGTGCCGGCGCGACGGCTCTCGAGCAGTCCCTGGCGGCGCATCGCGGTGAGGTGCTGCGAGGTGCCGCTCGAGTCCAGCTCGAGCGCGGACTGCAGCGAGCCGACGCTCTGCTCGCCCTCGCGCAGCAGCTCGAGGATCCGGACGCGCGCTGGATGGCCGAGCAAGCGGAAGAACTCGGCCTTCAGCCGGTAGATCGGTTCGGTGTCGCCGCGCGCACGATGGCCAGCATCAGGACTCATCGAAGTCCGGTCAGGCTATCACCTTCATATCTTAGGAAGTTATAAGATAGTGGCATGATCGCTGCACAGACCGTGTCCACGGCGCGCGGGCCGGCTTCATGAGCCCGCTGGTGCGGCTGCTCGGGCTCCTGCCCCAGCGCGCGGACTGGCAGGCGGTGCGGCGCTCACCGCGCCGCGACCTGATCGCCGGCGTCACGGTCGCGATCGTCGCGCTCCCGCTCGCACTGGCCTTCGGCGCCACCTCGGGCCTCGGCGCCCAGGCGGGCCTGGTCACGGCGGTGATCGCGGGCGCCGTCGCCGCGATATTCGGCGGCTCGAACCTCCAGGTCTCGGGTCCCACCGGGGCCATGACCGTCGTCCTCGTGCCCGTGGTCCATCAGTTCGGAGCCCGTGGGGTCTTCATGGTCGGGGCGATGGCGGGGATCGTGCTGATCGTCCTCGCGCTCGCGCGCTGTGGCCGCTACGTGCGCTACCTGCCGCTGCCGGTGCTGGAGGGGTTCACCGCCGGCATCGCGGTCGTCATCGCCCTTCAGCAGGTCCCGGCGGCGCTCGGCGTGCGCAACGCGCATGGGGACAAGGTGTGGGCCGTCGCCATCGACGCCGCCGGGAGGTTCGCCTCCCACCCGCAGCCCGCCCCGGTGCTGCTCGCGCTCGCGGTCGCGACGGTGATGCTGGCGGGCGCCCGCCGGCGGCCGGGGATCCCTTTCTCGCTTGTCGCAATCGCGGCCGCGACGATCCTGGTCGCGGTCCTCCCGATCCATGTCGCGGTGCTCGGCGCGTTGCCGTCCTCCATACCCGCGCCCTCGCTCGGCTTCGTCGACCTCGGCAACCTGCGCGAGCTGCTGCCGTCCGCGCTTGCCGTGGCGGCGCTCGCCGCACTGGAGAGCCTGCTCTGCGCCACGGTCGCCGACGGCATGAGCGTCGACGAGCATCACGACCCCGATCGCGAGCTCTTCGGTCAAGGGCTCGCCAACATCGCCGCGCCGCTCTTCGGAGGACTGCCCGCCACCGCCGCGATCGCCCGGACCGCGGTCAACGTCCGCGCGGGCGGCTCGTCGAAGCTCGCCGCCCTGACGCACGCGCTGCTGCTCGCGATCATCGTCTACACCGCGGGCTCGCTCGTCTCGAAGATCCCGCTGGCCGCGCTCGCCGGCGTGCTGCTGGCGACCACGGTGCGCATGGTCGACCCCGTCGCCCTGCGGGCGCTGCTGCGCTCGACCCGAGCCGACGCCGCGGTGCTCAGCCTCACGTTCGCGGTCACCGTCGCCGTCGATCTCGTCACGGCGGTCGCGGTCGGCATCGCGCTGGCGATCATCCTCGCGCTGCGCTCCATCGCACGCGCGAACACCATCGTCCAGGTGCCTCTCGACCGCCACATCGACCACACGGCCGAGGAGCACCAGCTCATCAGCGAGCACATCGTCGCCTACCGTCCCGAGGGTCCGCTGTTCTTCGCGGCCGCCAACCGCTTTCTCACCGATCTGACGGACGTCGCCCATGTCGAGGTGCTCATCCTGCGAATGTCGCGCATCTCGACGATGGACGCCACCGGCGCGCACATCCTCGACGACGCCATCCGTCACCTCGAGCGCCGCGGCATCACCGTGTTGGTCTCCGGCATCGCGGACACGCATCACAACCTCCTCACCACCCTCGGCATCGCGCAGTCGCTGCGCGACGAGGAACGCGTCTTTCCCGACACGCCCGCGGCGATCGCATATGCGCGGCGCCTGATCCGTGAACGCGCCGAGCATGCCGACACGACCCGTGGGCACCTGCTCGACTCCGGGAGGCCCGAGCGAGTCGAGGCGTGACGGCGCCGCTACGCTGCGCGTCGATGCCGACCGCACGCGTCCTGTTCGTCTGCATGGGCAACATCTGCCGCTCGCCGACCGCCGAGGGGGTCATGCGCGGGCTGGTCGCCGAGGCGGGGCTGAGCGATCGGATCGCGATCGACAGCGCGGGGACCGGCGGCTGGCACGCCGGTGCTGCACCCGACGTGCGGGCGGCGTCGGCGGCGGCCGGTCGCGGCATCCGCCTCACGGGGGCCGCGCGGCAGGTGCGGCTCGCGGACTTCGACGACTTCGATCTGCTGCTCGCGCTCGACGCGGACAACGCGCGCGACCTGCGGCGACTCGCGCCGGACGACGTATCCGCCGCCAAGGTGCGGCTGCTGCGCGAGTTCGATCCCGCCGCGGGCGGCGACCTCGACGTCCCCGACCCGTACTACGGCGCGAACGACGGCTTCGGCCACGTGCTCGACCTCGTCGATGCGGCCTGTCGCGGGCTGCTCGACGAGCTGCGCGAGCGTGTCGGATCTGCGTGAGGCGGTCGCGGACGCGCTCGGCCGGCCGGTGCGGCGGCTGCGGCCGATCGCAGGCGGCGACCTGAACGAGGCGTTCGCCGCCGAGCTCGAGGACGGCGAACGCGTGTTCGTGAAGACCGCGGCCTACGCGGCGCCGGCGGCGTTCACGCGCGAGGCCGCGGGGCTGCGCTGGCTGTCGGAGCCTGCGGCGCTGGCAGTCGCCGAGGTGCTCGCCGTCGCCGACGACCCGGCCGCGCCGCGGTTTCTCGCGCTCGCGTGGATCGAGCGGGGGAGCGCGACCGCGGGCAGCGACGAGCAGCTCGGCCGCGGCCTCGCCGCGTTGCACGCGGCGGGGGCACCGGCGTTCGGCGGCTCGGACGACGTCGTCCTCGGCCCGCTGACGCTGCCGAACGCGCCGCTCGAGTGGTGGCCGGAGTTCTATGCGACCCGGCGCCTGGAGCCGGTCGCGCGGATGGCGGCGGCGCGCGGCGCGCTGCCCGACGGTGCGCTCGGCGTCCTCGAGCGGCTCGCGGGACGGCTCGGCGAGCTGTGTGGGCCGCCGGAGCCGCCGGCCCGGCTGCACGGAGACCTGTGGAGCGCCAACGTCATGACCGATCGCGCGGGGCGTCCCTGGCTCGTCGATCCCGCGGCCTACGGCGGCCACCGCGAGGTCGATCTCGCGATGCTGCGGCTGTTCGGCTCGCCGGGTCCGGGCGTGCTCGCGGCCTACGAGGAGGTCGCCCCGCTGGCGCCCGGTCACGAGGAGCGCGTCGGGCTGTGGCAGATCCTGCCGCTGCTCACGCACGCCGCGCTGTTCGGTGGCGGCTGGGGAGGCTCGGCTGTCGCCGCGATGCGGCGGTACCTGTGACGAGTGTCAGCGAGCGGTTATCGCGGCGGCAAAGCGCTCGACGAGCTCGAGCGACGTGGTCGGGCAAGAAGCCGACCATTCAACCAGGTTTACATAACGCACGTTATCGAGCATTGACACGAAACGCCTGCAAATCCGCCCTTTCCGTAGCCGCCGTTATGTCTCCCGAGGCTCAGCCCGCACGACCTCAAGCGCGCGCTCGACGACCGTGCGGCGGTCACGCAAATCTTTTTGCGCACGCAACACCTCGGCAGCCCGTCGCGCGTCATTCGCGAGCCGATCGGCGTCCTCACGATCGCGTTGACGCTGACGCAACAGGTACGCGGCCTCACGTGCGAGCAACCACGTCACGGCCTCACGCACCACCGCGCTACGAGTCTGCCGGCCATGGCGATACGACGCGATCCGCTGCAGCTCGTCGACGCGCTCGCGATCAAGCCAGACCACGACGCGAACCCGCGAGCTACTCGACGACACGCACCGCTACATGCAGCGACCGGCCACGCACCCGAGCCGGTATCTCACCGAGGACATGAAAGCGACCGCCGCGCGCCGGCGTATCGAGAAACCGTGACCACACGCCGGTACCGAATCGTGCCTTCACACGCACGATCGCGCCGTCGGGCGCGGTGGTCTGTCCAGTGACCTCGAACGCCGCCACACCGACATACGCCGCGCGCGCTCCGATGATCTCGTCGGGTTTCGTGTCCGCGCCGGGTGGCACACGCAACGACGGACTCGCGAGAGGTGGTGTCGCGTGCACCATGCTCACCGGACCGTCCGCCGTACCCACGCTCAGCGCAGCGTGGCGACCGTCCATCTTGACGACGACACCACCAAGCGCAAGCACCGCGGCCGGAAGCAGCAGCAGCGAGCGTCGCGGCCAACGCGGGACCGAGCGCGGACGCCGCGCCCGCTTGTCCTGGTGCCACGGCTCGTCGCGATGGGTCGGCACCGCCGGGAGCGTACGCCGTTCAGCCTTGATTCGGCGCCCAGGCCGACGCGTCCATCACGACGTCCAGCACGTCCTCAAGCCGGACCTCGATTTCCTCGAGCGCGCCGTCCGCCGGCACCAAACCCAGCTCACGAATCGCGAGTTCGCGCCGATAGCGCGTCGAGCGAGAGACGCCGGCACCCGACCGACCGGCCGCAGCGCTCAGCAGCAAATGTCCGGCCAGTTTTTCGCCCATCTCCGGGGTCACGGTTTCGTCCTCGATCGCGTCGAGGATCTTTTGCGCGAGCACTATGGGTCCAGCCACGGTCACCCCTTTCGACGCTTGCCACAACGGCATGAAGCGACGTTGGAACATGGATCGTACGTACGTCGAAGTCAGCTCCTCAGGCGCACGCCGCGTGCCCTTCACAAAGCGACGTTGGTCCTCAGGTCGGATCAGGCGACCACGTGGCGCGTCGCCGGACTCCACGCCCTTGTCATACCAACGGCCGAGCTTCGTCCGGCCGCCGTGACCGAGCACGTACACCGTCTCGATCCTGCCATCGCTGCCCGTGATGACCTCGCCTTTGTTCGCCCCCGGCTGCGACGTCAGCGCGGCGACACCGGCCAGCACGGCCAGGCCCTCAGCAGCGCTATCGAACTGCAGATCCACCGTGCTATCCAGGCGGCGGATCCCGGCGAAGCCGTCCCACGCGACCGTCCCGGGCCCGACGCCGTCCCAGAAGTCCTGCGAGATCCCGTTCGGCAACGGATAGCCGGCCTCAAGCATCGAGCCCGTCAGCAGTCCCAGCGCTTGCGGCAGCAGCTCCGGCGACAACAGATCGCCGCCCGCACCAGGAGGGTGGCCCTCAGCCCACAACAGACCGTGCTGCGCCGACCAGATCACGCGATGACCATCGACCGCTTGCTCAGCCATGAACCCGAGCTTTGTCGGCACCGTGCACAGCTCGTCGAGCATGCCGCCCGCGGTCGAGCTCGAAGTCACGCGCCAGGCCGGCGACCAGGTGTCCACGCCAGCAGCACGGACCGCGACCGTCATCGAGCGATCCCGAACCTCTCGGCGAGGCGGACGAAACCCGAGGCGTTGCGTGAGCACTCGGCGACGCCCACGAAACCCGGCGCGTTGCGTGCGGGCTCGGCGACGCCCACGAAACCCGACGCGTTGCGTGAGGGCTCGGCGAGGCCGCGTAGCACCGCCACGCTCACGAGCGCAAGTCCTGCTCACCAACGAACCGGCTGACACCCACGTCCACATCCGCGATCAGACGCAGCGGCGTGACCTCGACAGCATCGAAGCTACGCCGCAGCAGATCGAAGATCTCCTCAGCGGTCATCGTGTCGCCCATCGGCCTCTCGACGGCCCTCTCGCGCACCGTGCGCGCCCGCGACAACCGCAACGCCTCCAGATGGTCACCCACCGCGCTCGCCTCCCACACGGCCTCAGACCGCGCCATCGCCTGCCGCGCCAAACGCCCCGGCGGACCACCCCACAACGGCTTCACGAGACCACCCCCATCCGATCGTTGCGCACGCAACGTGTCCCAGTGGTGAGACAAACTCGGCTGTTAGAGGCCGACCGCCGAAACGCCCGAAACTTTGTGCCGATCGACACGACGCTGCGCAGACGTCGCGCAGGGCAGGACGCGTCCACACGGCACCCGACCTCGCTGCGCTTCGGCCGGGCACCGAGGCGACCGCGGCCCGCACAGCACCAACGACCGAGCACCGACGCGACGCACCGCCAAAGTTGTGCGAAACCAACAACGAAGAGGCCGACGTCGGGCTCGTCGACGAGGTCCTCGAGACACCAAAGTTGTGCGAAACCGACAAGCGAGCGTCTGGCCAGAAGCAAACGAGCAGCAACACGCTCAGCCCGGTGCTCCCAGAGGGTCCCTATGCCGGCCAACCAAGCACACGCACGGCACGAGCGAGCGTGACCGCGACACAGGAGCGGCAGGCCAGCGGCGCTACATGCGTCGTGGATCACCACGCTGGCGCATCGGCCGATCACCACCGCCAGTGGCCGGCCGCGTACCTCCAGCGCCGAGAACCTGTCAAGACGACCCCTTCGGGGCGCCCTTCGGGCGTCGCTGACGCGATCGATCTTGACAGAACCATCGACACCTCCGGTTGGGCAGCGGGCAAGCCCGCTAGGCGCTGAGCCCGACAGGGCAAGGCGCACCATCCGCAGCCAGGAGCACAACGCATGCCCAGCCACGACGCCAAACGGACAGAAAGACCTCACCCCATGCGCATCGTCACCGTCACCGCCAATCAGGTCCTGACAGGCGACCTGCTGGAGTCGCACGACGGCCGCGAGCACCGCGTCACCCGCGTGACGATCGTCGACTCGGGGAGGGTCACTCTGTCGATCGAGTGCGACATCGGCGTGGTCGCGCCGGCGGTTGTTGCCTACCAGCAAGACCTCGATGGCGACACGCTCGTCGACGTCACCAACGCGGACGCGTGGCGATGAAACTCGACCAACTACAGCCCGTGACCGTGATGCTGTCGCCCGAGCTCGCCGAGCAGCTCCAGGCGCTACGTCGCCGCAAGCACCCCACCAGCAACCCGGCATCGCCCGCCGTCCTCGGACATTTCCTCGTCGGCATCGTCCGCCAGGTCCTGGACGAGCAGCTCGCCACCAGCACCCCCGTACGCCCCGGACAGATGAGACTCGTCGAGACGACGCACAGCGGCCGGAGCGCCCGTGCCTGACCCGAGCTACACCACATGCAACGGGCCCTACTGCCAGGAGCCCATCGCGCAGCCCTCGACCGGTCGCCCACGGCTCTACCACTGCGACCGGTGCCGATCGGCCGCCGCCGCCATCCGGCGACGCGAAACGCTGTTTCGCGCACACGAGGCCACCCACCGCAGCCTCGTCGAGCAGTTGCGTGTCGTCGCCGACGCGCACCCAAAACCCGACGACGTCCGCGACGTGCTCCTGCGGCTCCTGCGCCACTCCGACACGCACAGCATCAGTCAGGTCGTGCGGCAGGCACTCCCACCGAACAGCGTCAACCACACGTTGACGCCCGCACCGATCGCTGAGCAGTGCACGATCGACAACCTGACATGACCGTCGAAACCAGCGAGTTCCCGCCGATGATGGACCGACTCGCCGCAGCATGGAGCCGACGCGTAGCAACCGGCGACACCTACGACCTCGCAGAGATGATCGAGTTGTCACGCACGTTCGAGCAGCACATCGCAACCGCGATCCACGCCGCACGAGCCCGCGAGGCCCGCCGCAACCAGCAGCCCGGACCACCAAGCAACGCGTGGTCATGGACCGCGATCGCCGAGGCCGCGACACCCACCGGCCACAAGACGATGAGCAAGCAGGCCGCACACCAACGATGGCGCACCTAAAGCGTTGCGTGTCCGCGCGATCGCCAACACAAAACGAGGAAATCACGCCGTTTCGTGTCTCGCTCGAGGCGAGCACGAAACGGGTCACTTGCGCTTGCGGCCCCGGCCGCCCTTGTCAGATTCGACCCTGATCGCGAGGTCGACACGCCGATCGCCGTCGCCGTGGCGGTCAGCAGCCGACTGATAGTCCGGCCTCGCAGCCATGACCACGCCTTCCATCGGTTTGCGCAGCTCGACGAGGCCGGTCGCGTACGCGCCTGCGACGTCGCGCGAGAACGCGTGCAGCCGGCGTCCGCGTCGCTTCGCCTTCGCCTTGTCCAGCTCGTCCGGGTGAAACGCGGTCGCGACGAACAGCCACGGTCGCCGCCCGCCGTCATGACTGTATTCCGTGCCGCCGTAGCGCTTGCACTTCCACGCGATCTGTGTCGCGTCACGCAGGAGCTTGTCGACGGAGGAGATGCGCGGCGCCGAGTACCTAATGTCGACGCCGCCGCCGGTCTTGCGTCGTTCGTTGAGGAATTGCAGGACGCGGGGGTCCATCTTGTTGAAGAACCTCGCGGGTAGCCAGACGCCGGCCTCGTCGACCGCGCAGATGACGCGCAACCGCTCAGCGATCGCGCGCTCGATCAGCAGCATCAGGTCATCCCAGTTCTCAAAGCGGCGAGCCCCGAGCACCTGCGCGTTCGACCACAGCTCCGGCCGCGCAGACGTGCGGCCCGCTTTCTCCCAACGTCGCAGCAGCCCCTCATAGTCGGCGAGGCAGTCATCGACCATGCAGTACGTCTTGCCCTCGCCATGCCAGCCCTCATAGCCCTCTACCGCCATCAGACGTCATCCGCAGCAGGCGCCTCAGCCAGCGCGACCGCGCGGAGCCGCTGGACTCGACGGCGGCGACCACGGCGATGCAGTCGCTTCCAACAGATCCACCAGGCGGCCGCGAGAGCGAGGACTCCCGCCAGCACGAGGGCGATCGTCCCGACGACGCCCTCGCCACCCGACAGGGATGGCACATGCGGAATCCCGCGGAGAGCGGACAGCGGGGATGCGGCCGATCGGCTCGCCTTTCGTGTCCGCGCCGGCGTCGGCACAGAACCAGGCTTCGCGTCCACCGGGCTGCCAGCAGCACGCGACGTCGACGACGCAGCAGCAGCGCCGTGAGCAGCACCGCCAGTGTGAACGCCAGGACGTACGGTCCCAGGTCGAGCGGGGCTCCGGATGACGTGAGCGCCGCCTGCACCTTGCAAGCTGGATCGAACAGTCGAGGATCCGCCGGCACTCAGCTCACCGCCTTGATCCAGCGCAGCGCGATCCGCACCGCCCACCCCGCTATCAGCACCGCTACCACGATCGTCAGCAGCGCCGCGAACGTGTCCAGCGGGAGAAACCAGTTCGCCCACGCAACCCAGGAGGGCAACGCCACCGACCCCAGATCCACCGTCGGCAGCAACCCCAGCAAGGGCCCGATCAGCGCGGCGAGCGTCGACACCAACAGATTGAACAGGCTGATCAGCGCCCACTCCAGAAGCCCGGTCCCGTACAGCACCAGGCATTTCAGAAAGTCGATCAGACCGGAGAGCAGTCCCAAGGGATCCATAACCGATCAGGATCACGCTCCCAGCGTGCGGTCCCACAGGAACCACGCCGCACCGAGCGTCAGGAGGAAGGCCATGATCGAACGTG
>DATAZX010000076.1:0-32003 GCA_036271815.1 Solirubrobacteraceae bacterium | reverse complement strand
CCAGATGCGCATGTCAGCGGGCCTCCTCGCGGCGCACGGTGCTCACGGCCGCTTCGGGAAGCGCGAGAAGTCCGGGGCGCGCTTGGCCTTGTACGCCTCGCGGCCCTCGCGCGCCTCCTCGCTGGCGTAGAAGAGGAGGTTGGCGTCGTGGGCGAGCTGCTGGATCCCGCTCAAGCCGTCCTCGGCCGCGTTGAAGCTCGCCTTCATGAGCCGCAGCGAGAACGGCGACATCGCGAGCATCTCGTGACACCAGCGCACCGTCTCGTCCTCGAGCTCGTCGAGCGCCACGACCGTGTTGACGAGGCCCATCTGCAGCGCCTGCTGCGCGTCGTACTGGCGGCACAGAAACCAGATCTCCTTCGCCTTCTTGGGCCCGACGAGATTCGCCAGCAGCCCGGCGCCGAAGCCGCCGTCGAAGGAGCCGACCTTCGGGCCGGTCTGGCCGAAGCGCGCGTTGTCGGCGGCGATCGTGAGGTCGCAGACGAGGTGCAGCACGTGGCCGCCGCCGATCGCATAGCCCGCCACCATCGCCACGACGGGCTTGGGCAGCCGGCGGATCTGGATGTGCAGGTCGGTGACGTGGAAGCGCCCGACCGCGCCGGGCTTGCCGGGCTCGGTCTCATAGCCCGTGTCCCCGCGCACGCGCTGGTCGCCGCCCGAGCAGAACGCGAGCGGACCCTCGCCGGTCAGCACGATCACCCCGACGCTCGTGTCCTCGCGGGCGCGCTCGAGCGCGTCGGAGATCTCGATCAGCGTCTGCGGGCGAAACGCGTTGCGCACCTCGGGCCGGTCGATCGTGACCTTCGCGATCCCGTCCCCGCTGAGCTCGTAGCGGATGTCGGTGTACGCGCCGGCCGCGGTCCAGGTGACTGCCATGGACGTGCAGGCTACTTTCAGGGAGTGCTCGTCGAATCCTGGCTCGCCCGCGCGGCCCGCATGCGACCGGACGGGCACGCGCTGCGCACCGCCGAGGGCGCGCTGAGCTACGCGGCGCTCGACGCCGCGGCGACGGCCGCGGCGCGGCGGCTGAGCGCGCTCGGCGCGCGGCCGGGCGACCGCATCGGCCTGGCCCTGCCGGCGCGGGCGCCGTTCGTGGTCGCGCTGCACGGCTGCCTGCGCCTCGGCGCGGTCGCCGTCCCGATCGACCTGCGCCTCGCCGCGTCCGAGCGCGCCGCGCGGCGCGCGGGCTGCGTCGTGGTCGTCGATGCCCCGCTGGACGGCGAGCCGGACGCGGACGCGCCGCTGACCGCGGTCCACGACCTCGCCGCGCCCGCGATCGTCGTGCACACGTCCGGCACGACGTCGGGCGCGAGGCCGATCGAGCTGACCTACGGCAACTGGCTGTGGAGCGCGCTCGGCTCGGCGGTCGCGCTGGGGCTCGACCCGCAGGAGCGCTGGCTGTGCACGCTGCCGCTGTCGCACGTGGGCGGGCTGTCGATCCTGCTGCGCAGCGCGATCTACGCGACGACCGCGATCCTGCACGAGGGCTTCGACGCGGGCGCCGTCGTCGACGAGCTCGCGCACGGCGGGGTGACGCTCGTGTCGGTCGTGCCCACGACGCTCGCGCGGCTGCTCGACGCCGGCCTGCGCGACCCGCCGCGACTGCGCGCCGCGTTCGTCGGCGGGGGGCCGATCGCGCCGGCGCTGCTGGCGCGCGCGACGGCCGCGAACGTGCCGACCGTGACGACGTACGGCCTCACGGAGGCCTGCTCGCAGGTCACGACGGGCGGGCCGGCGCTCTTCTGCACGCGCCTGCGGATCGCCGCGGACGGCGAGATCCTCGTCGCCGGCCCGACGGTCGCGCCCGGCGCGCGGGCGGACGACGGCTGGCTGCACACCGGCGACCTCGGGCGGCTGCACGCGGCGGGCGACCTGACCGTCACGGGGCGCGCCGCGGACACGATCGTCACGGGCGGCGAGAACGTCGCGCCGGCCGAGGTCGAGGCCGTGCTCGCGTCGCATCCCGCGGTCGCGGACGTCGGCGTCCACGGGGTCGCCGACGACGAGTGGGGGGAGCGCGTCGTGGCCACGATCGTGCTGCGCGAGGGCGCCGGCGCACCCGCGCAGGAGCTCGCGGGTTATTGTCGTGTCCGACTCGCTCGTTACAAGGTGCCCAAAGTGTTCAGGTTCTCCCTAGACTTGCCGCGGACGCAGTCGGGAAAGCTCCTGCGCCGAGATCTGGAGGATTGAATGCCACGAACGGGCCGTCGTCGCTCGCTTACCATCGCCGCTGCTCTCGCCGCCGTGCTCGCCGCCCCTGCGGCCGCGCAGGCCGCCACGTACACGGTCGGCGCCCACGCCGGGGACGGCGCATGCGGAGGTGCGGATCTCGCCTGCGGCGATCTGAGCGATGCCGCGACCGCGGCCGCGCCGGGGGACGTCTTCAACGTCTCGCCCGGCACGTACGGCTCGACGACCTTCACGGTCGGCGGCATCACGCTCGCCGGCGCTCCCACCTTCACGGTCAACGGCTCGCTCGCCTTCACGGGCAACGGCGGCTCGGCGGTCAGGCTCCAGCACGTCGCGCTCTCCCAGCAGAACGGCAGCAACGCGGGCGTGATCTCGACCGGTGCCGCGGGCGTCGAGATCGACGACTCCGTCATCGCGAGCCCGAGCGGCGACGGCGTGACGTTCTCCGCCGGCACCGCGAACAAGATCGTGCGCAGCGTCGTCGTCACCGGTGGCGCGACGACCGCCGCGGTGCGCGTGACGTCGGCGGACCTCTCCACCGACTCCAAGAAGCTCACGATCGAGTCCTCGATCGTCAGCGGCGGCGCCGCCGGCGTCTCCGTCAACACGGGCGAGGGCAACGGGCTCGTGTCGCATCCGGGCGACGTCGCCCTCGTGCTGCACCACGTCACCGCGGCCGACTCGTCCAACAGCCTCGTGCTCGACGGCAGCAAGGCGAACCCGCTGATCGGCGGGCCCTACGGCAACATCACCGCCGACGTCACGGACTCGATCCTCGAGAACGGCACGGCGAAGATCCCCTACCTCGGCGTGCTGGGGACGCTGACGCTGACCGCGCCGCCGAACACGCAGACCGACACCTACGTCCGCACGCTGCAGGCGCCGTTCGACGCGAACGCCGTGTTCGAGAACCCGGCGGCGCACAACTTCCGCCTGAAGGCCGGGTCCCCGGCGATCGGCAAGGGCGGCGTCACGCCGGGCGAGTCGACGACCGACATCGACGGCCAGGATCGCTCGACCGCGCCGACCGACCTCGGCGCCGACGAGTACGTGGCGCCGACGCCCACGACTCCGCCGCCGCCCCCGCCGGGCACGGTCACCGACGGCACGCCGCCGGCCGTCGTCATCTCGAAGCCGACCGCCGGCCAGAGGATCCACATCACGACCGTGACGACGAAGACGAAGACCGTCACGAAGAAGGGCAAGAAGGTCAAGGTCAAGACGAAGACCTCCAAGCCCACGAAGATCTCGATCTCCGGCACCGCCAAGGACGCCTCCGGCGTCAAGGCGGTCGTGCTGACCGTGCAGAAGATCAGCACGACGGTCAGCACGCCCAAGAAGACGGCGTCCAAGGCGAAGGCGAGCCAGACCACGACGACGACCCCCGCGCAGAAGTGCAAGTGGCTCAACGCGACCAAGGGCATCGTCGTGAAGAGCTGCAACGTGCCGATCCTGCTGCTGGCGAAGCTCAACAAGGACGGAACCTGGGTCTTCGACGTGAAGAGCACGATCAAGCTCGGTGCCGGCAAGTACCGCGTGATCGTCATCGGCGCCGACAACTCCGGTGCGGCCGGCAACTCGGCTGCGAAGGCCGACGCGATTCGCACCTTCACGCTGATCAAGTAGGACGGACGGCCGGGTCGTGCCGATGGGGTACGACCCAGCCGAGTACCGCGAGGCGAGCCTCGACCGCTGGGAGCGCGCCTCCCACGGCTGGGGCGAGCATCGCGCGCTGTTCCAGGCCGGTGCGCGCCCGGTGTCCGGCTGGCTCGTCGACGCGATCGAGCCGCAGCCCGGCCATCGCGTGCTCGAGCTCGCCGCGGGTCCCGGCGACACGGGCCTGCTCGCGGCCGAGCTGATCGCTCCCGGCGGCACGCTGATCAGCACCGACGGCGTCGAGGCGATGGTGCAGATCGCCCGTGCGCGGGCCGCCGAGCTCGGCGTGGCCAACGCCGAGTTCCGGCGCATGAACGCCGAGTGGATCGACCTGCCGACCGCCAGCGTCGACGCCGTCATCGTGCGCTGGGGCTACATGCTGCTCGCCGATCCCGCGACCGCGCTGGGCGAGACGCGCCGCGTGCTGCGCCCGGGCGGCCGCGTGGCGCTCGCCGCATGGACCGCGCCCGACGAGAACCCGTGGATCGCCGTCGCGCAGCAGGAGCTCGCGGCGACCGGCGTCATGGCTGCGCTCGACCCCGACGAGCCGAACATGTACGCGTTTCGCGACCCGGCGCGAATCCTCGACCTGCTCGAGGAGGCCGGCTTCACGGACGTCCTGATCGAGCAGCTCGACCTCGTCTGGCACTACGACGACCTCGACACGTGGTGGGACGTCCAGCTCGACAACTCGACCAGCCTCGCGACGGGCGTCGGCCTGCTGACGCCCGCCCAGCGCGACGACCTGCGCGACGCGATCGACGCACGCCTCGCCCGGTACGTCGCGCCGGACGGGTCGGCCGCGCTGCCCGGCCGTACGCACGTCGCCGCCGCGAGCGCCTGACCGGCGACCTCAGCGCTCGGCGTCGCCGGCGGCCACGCGCAGCAGCACCTGCGCCCAGGTGCGAAACGGCCGCCACGCCAGGCTGAGCCGCTCGAAGGCGTCGGCGTCGGGTGCCGCGTCGAGCCCGTAGTGGCGCGCGGCGCTCGCGAGCACCCGCGGCTCGCGCGCGGTGACGTCGGCGACGCCGGACGACCGCACGAGGATCAGCGCCGCGTAGAACGGTCCGATCCCGCGCAACGTCAGCAGCTCGGCGAGCGCCTCGTCTGGCCGAAGCGCCCGCAGCCGCGCCGGATCCAGGACCCCGGCGAGCGCGGCCTCCGCGATCCCGCGCAGCCGCGCCACCTTCTCCTCCGGCAGGCCGGGGCCGGGCCGCACGTCGAGCAGGCGCCCGGGCAGCGGGAACGCCGCCATCGCGACCCCGCCGACGTCGAACGTCGCGCCGAGCTCCTCGGAGATCCGCCGCCGGACCTCGGCCGCTTGGCGCGCCGGCCGGCGCGCCGAGACGATCGACCACGCCGCGGCCTCGTAGGGGGAGTGAAACAGGACGGGCCGCACGCCCGGGTGCTCGCGCTGCAGGCGGCCGATGACCGGGTCGCGCTCGCCGACCGCCATCCAGGCGACACCGTCGTGGTCGAGCGACAGGATCCGCGCGACCTGATCGCGCACGGCATCGACGTCGCGCGCGCTCTGGACCTCGCCCTCGATCGTGCCGCCGTCGCGCTCGCGCAGCAGCACGCCCGCGTGCCCCGCGAAGCCGTCGACCGCGAACGCGAGGCGCATCGCGCCGTCGTAGGCAGGCGCGCCGATCGTCCCGCCGAAGCCGAAGCCGGCGGCCGCCCGCAGCGAGAACGGTCCGCTCGGGACGATCTCGAATCCCGTCATGTCGGTAGGAAAGCACGTCCGCGGCCGTCCGTCGCGTGCATGCCCGCAGAGCGGCGGGCCGCCCGCGCAGGCGCACCCGTCGTGGCGGCGGGCCTCACGGCCGAGCCGTTCGCCCGCGCAATAGGATCCCGCGCCATGTTCTATGACGACGACGCAGACCTCACGCTCCTCGACGGCAAGACCGTCGCGATCATCGGCTACGGCTCCCAGGGCCACGCCCACGCCCTGAACCTCTCGGACTCCGGCGTGAACGTCGTGGTAGGCCTGCGCGAGGGGTCGTCCTCCGAGGCCAAGGCGAAGGCCAACGGCCTCGAGGTCCTGCCCGTCGCCGACGCCGCCAGCCGCGGCGACGTGATCATGATGCTCGTCCCCGACGAGCTGCATCGCGAGGTCTACGAGGGCGCCGTCGCCGACGGCATCGCCGAGGGCAACCTGCTGCTCTTCGGCCACGGCTTCTCGATCCTCTACGACGAGGTGCAGCCGCCGGCCGGCGTCGGCGTCGCGCTCGTCGCGCCGAAGGGCCCCGGCCACCTCGTGCGCCGCCAGTACACCGAGGGCTCGGGCGTCCCCGGTCTCGTCGCGGTCGAGCAGGACCCCCACGGCGACGCGCAGCAGCTCGCGCTCGCCTACGCGAAGGGCATCGGCTGCACGCGCGGCGGCGTCTTCGAGACGA
The DNA here is from genome assembly GCA_036271815.1 of Solirubrobacteraceae bacterium. Lineage (GTDB taxonomy): Bacteria > Actinomycetota > Thermoleophilia > Solirubrobacterales > Solirubrobacteraceae > CADCVQ01. The sequence continues at coordinate 25,758 of DATAZX010000076.1, read as the reverse complement.
CCTTCCGCGAGGAGACCGAGACCGACCTCTTCGGCGAGCAGGCCGTGCTCTGCGGCGGCGCCTCCGAGCTCGTCCAGGCCGGCTTCGACACGCTCGTCGAGGCCGGCTACGACCCGCAGATGGCGTACTTCGAGTGCCTGCACGAGCTCAAGCTGATCGTCGACCTCATGTACGAGAAGGGTCTCGCGGGGATGCGCTACTCGATCTCCAACACGGCCGAGTACGGCGACTACAGCCGCGGCAAGCGCGTCATCACGGCCGAGACGCGGGAGAGCATGAAGAAGATCCTCGGCGAGATCCAGTCCGGCGACTTCGCCCGCGAGTGGATCGCCGAGAACCGCGCCGGCCAGGAGAACTTCAAGCGCATGCGCGCCGAGCAGGCCGCGACGCAGGTCGAGACGACCGGCAAGGAGCTGCGCGCGATGATGGCCTGGATTGACACGGACTTTCACGAGTAGGTCGCACGAGGCGGCGCGGACGCTCGCTAGACTGCCTCGGGCCGTCGCGACTGGCGTTAGTTCTGGTGGAGCACACCACCGGGGAGCGATGGAGAAGTCCGCGCCGCACGCCTGGGCATCAGTCCTGTCAACCGCAGATCCTGCGAGGACCATTGCCATGACGACGAGCACCCAGCTCGAGATCCCTCAAGCTCTCCGACCCTCCGACGGCCGCTTCGGTTGCGGCCCATCGAAGATCCGCGCCGATCAGCTCGCGCGGCTCGCCGGCGAGTCCGCCGCGCTGATGGGGACGTCGCACCGCCAGAAGCCCGTCAAGGAGCTCGTCGGCCGCGTCCGCGCCGGCCTCGCGGAGCTGCTCGGCGCCCCCGACGGCTACGAGATCGCGCTCGGCAACGGCGGCACGACCGCGTTCTGGGACGCCGCCGCGTTCGGCCTCGTCCGCGAGCGCGCGCTGTGCCTCGTCTGCGGCGAGTTCTCGCGCAAGTTCGCGACGGTCAACGAGCGCGCCCCGTTCCTCGCCGACCCGCTGCTGCTGCAGGCCGACCCCGGCGACGCCCCGGCGCCCGCCGCGCTGCCCGGCGCCGACGTCATCGCGTGGGCGCACAACGAGACGTCGACCGGCGTGATGGTGCCGGTCGCGCGGCCGGCCGACGCCGGCGACGCCCTCGTGCTGATCGACGCGACGTCCGGCGCCGGCGGCCTGCCGCTGGACGCCACGCAGGCCGACGCGTACTACTTCGCGCCGCAGAAGAACCTCGGCTCCGACGGCGGCCTGTGGCTCGCGCTGCTGAGCCCCGCGGCGATCGCGCGCATCGAGCAGATCGACGACTCGGGCCGCTTCATCCCCGAGTTCCTGTCGCTGCAGGTCGCGCTGACGAACTCGCGCCTGAACCAGACGCTCAACACGCCGGCCGTCGCGACGCTCGTCCTGCTCGCCGACCAGCTGCGGTGGATGCTCGAGCAGGGCGGCCTGGACTGGTGCGTCGGGCGCACGACCGCGTCCTCGGAGCATCTCTACGGCTGGGCCGAGGCGTCCTCCTTCGCGACGCCGTTCGTCGCGGACCCCGCGAAGCGCTCGCTCGTCGTCGGCACGATCGACCTCGCCGACGAGATCGACGCGAAGCTCGTCGCCTCCACGCTGCGCGCCAACGGCATCGTCGACGTCGAGCCCTACCGCAAGCTCGGGCGCAACCAGCTGCGCGTCGCGATGTTCCCGTCGATCGAGCCCGACGACGTGCGGGCGCTCACCGCCTGCATCGACTGGGTCGTGGGGGAGGTGGCGTAGATGGCCTCCGTCGCCACGCCCCGCACGGACGACGCGGACGCCGCGACGCCCGCCCGGGCGCGCGTGCTCGTCGCCGAGAACATCGGCGTCTCGGGCCTCGAGGTGCTCGAGGTCGCCGGCTTCGACGTCGACACCGGCTATGACTGGACGCGCGAGCAGCTCGAGGAGCGGATCGCGCCGTACGACGCGATCGTCATCCGCTCGGCGACGAAGGTCGACGCGGACCTGCTCGCGCTGGCGACGAGCCTGCGCGCCGTCGCGCGCGCCGGCGTCGGGGTCGACAACGTCGACGTCGCGGCCGCCACGAAGCGCGGCATCATCGTCGTCAACGCGCCGCGCTCGAACGTCGTGACCGCCGCCGAGCACACGGTGGCGCTGCTGCTGGCGCTCGCCCGCCACATCCCGCAGGCGGCCGGCGCGCTGCGTGAGGGCCGCTGGGAGCGCAAGAGCCACAGCGGGATCGAGCTCATGGACAAGACGCTCGGGATCCTCGGCTTCGGGCGCATCGGCCAGCTCGTCGCCGCGCGCGCCAACGCGTTCGGCATGAACGTCATCGCCTACGACCCGTTCGTCGCGACCCAGCTCTACGAGAGCGCGAAGGTGCGGCGCGCCGACACGCCCGAGGACGTCTACGCGGCCGCCGACTTCCTCACGCTGCACATGCCGACGACGGACGAGACGAACGGGATGATCGACGCGGCGGCGCTCGCGAAGATGCGCGACGGCGTCCGGATCCTCAACGTCGCGCGCGGCTCGCTGATCGTCGACGCGGACCTGCAGGCGGCGATCGACGCCGGCAAGGTCGGCGGCGCGGCGCTCGACGTCTTCCGCTCCGAGCCGATCACCGATCACCCGCTGTTCGCCTATCCCAACGTCATCGCGACGCCGCACCTCGGCGCCTCGACGGCGGAGGCGACCGATCGCGCCGGCTACCAGGCGGCCGAGCAGGTCGTGGCGGCGCTGCAGGGCGGGAGCGTCACGACGGCCGTCAACGCGCCCTCGATCTCGGCCGAGGACCTCGAGCTGCTCAGCCCGTTCCTGCCGCTCTGCCACCAGCTCGGCAAGCTCGCCGCGGAGCTCGCGTCGTGCGGGTCGGTCGACCGCATCGAGATCGAGTGCCACGGCCGGATCGGCGAGCGCGACACCGGCCCGCTCGGCATCGCGGTCGTGCTCGGCGCGCTCGCCGGCCGCACCGAGGACTCCATCAACGCCGTCAACGCGCTCGCGATCGCGAAGGAGCGCGGCATCGAGGTCGTCCAGTCGCGGTCGAACTCGGCGCGCGACTACACCGACCTCGTGCGCGTGGCGGTGTGGTGCGGCGGCGTGCGCCAGCACGGCGTCGTCGGCACGACGATCGGCGCCAAGCACCGCCCGCACCTGCTCGCGGCGTGGGGCCAGCGCTTCAACCTCCAGCTCGAGGAGCACCTGACGGTGCTGCGCTACACCGACGTGCCCGGCGTCATCGGCCGCGTCGGCTCGGCGTTCGGCGCGCACGGGATCAACATCGGCTCGGCCGCGGTCGGCCACACGCCCGCCAGCGCCGAGGGCGAGGGCCGTCCCGCGGTCATGATCCTGACGACCGACTCCCAGGTCCCGCAGGCGCTGCTCGACGAGATCGTCGCGGTCGAGAACATGGTCGACGGCCGGACGATCTCGCTGCCCTAGCGGTCGAACCCGCCGGGCGGCGAACACGCCGGGTCAGGCCGCGGCCCGACCCGGCGCCGCCACCGCGAGCACCTGCGCCGCGATCGCGTCGAGGATCTCGCCGTTGCGCGGATAGAACCCGAAGTTGACGTTGACCTCGAGGGCGAGCAGCGCGCCCGCGGGCGTCTCGAGGACGTCGATGCCGGCGACGTCCATGCCGACGGCCCGCGTCACGGCGATCGCGAGCTCGTCGAGGTCCTCGCGCGGCGCGAGCTTGACCTCCTGCGCGCCGGAGCCGATCCCGGCGACGATCGTGCCCCGCGCGACGCGCTTCTCGTAGCGGCCGACCGACGCCTGCCGCGTCGCGACGACGCGGATGCAGCGGGCGTCGGGGACGAAGCGCTGCAAGAAGCACGGCTCCCCGAGCGCGGCGGCGTGGGTCGCGGCCTCCCCTCGCGAGCGCGCCAGCGCGACGCCGACGCCGCCGCTGCCGGTCACCGGCTTCACGATGATCCCCTCCGGCGGCCAGTCGATCTCGTCGAGCTGGCGCAACGTCCACGCGTCCGGTCGCGGCAGGCCCGCCCACCCGAGCGCCAGGTGCGCGAGCAGCTTGTTCGTCGAGACGCGCCGGCGCAGCGGCGAGTTGACGAACGGCACCCCGGCGTGCTCGATCGCCGTCGCGACCGTGTCCGCGTCGCGGCGTCCGGACGGATCGGGGACCGCCTCGAAGAGGTCGTTCGGACACAGCATGCCGGCGTCGTAGCGAGGCGGACCGCCGGCCGCGAGCAGCTGCTCGGGCCGATACAGGACCTCGACCTCGTGACCGGCGTCCTCGAGCCGCGCGACGATCGCGTGGTTGCGTCCCCGCAGGCTGCTCGGATCGGCGAGCGGGGGGATGTTGGTGCAGAATGCGATCCTCATGGCGATGCTCTTCGAGGCAGCCGAGGCCGCCGATCCTAGCCGCCGCCCGGAGCGTTCCCTCGTCGCGATCTAGTGCGGCGCTCCGCGGCAGGCCGCCGTCTCCGCGGGGTCAGGACGTCGGGATGACCACGCGCACGAGCCGGCCGAGCCCGGCGTTCGTGCAGGCCATCGAGCGGGCGCACCCGGACGCCGCGGCGGCGTGGCTGGGCGAGCTGCCACGGCTGCAGCGCCGGCTCGCGACCGCCTGGGATCTCACGCTGACGCAGTGGCTGCCGGCGCGCGCCGCATGCGTCGTCAGGGCCGTCACCGGCGACGGCGAGCAGGCCGTGCTGAAGATCCCGGTGATCGCGTCCGACACGACGAGCGAGGGCGCGGCGCTCGCGTACTGGGACGGCGACGGCGCACCCGAGCTGCTGCGCGTCGACGCCGTCAGCGGCGCGCTGCTCGTCGCGTGGGTCGACGGGACCGCGTTCGTCGAGGAGGCCGACGGCACCGAGTCGCTGCGCCGCGCCGGGGAGCTCCTGCGCGCCCTGCATCGCCCGCGCCCAGCCGGCCTGCCGGAGCTTCCGACGCTCGAGCAGAAGCTCGCGCCCTGGCGGCGCAGCCGCGAGCTGCAGGAGCGCTCGAGCGGTGCGCGGCGCCCGCTCGACGACGCCACGCTCGGCACCGAGGCGGCCGTGCGCGCGTGGCTGGACGGCGGACCGCGCCGGACGGGCGCCACGGCGATCCACGGCGACCTGCACCCGCGCAACCTGCTCGTCCGTCGGGACGGGAGCCTGGCCGCGATCGATCCCTACGGCGTGCTCGGCGATCCGTGTCGCGATGCCGCGTCGCTCGCGCTGTTCTTCCGCGAGGACGCCACGGCGCTGGCTCGTCTCGAGGAGCTGGCCGACGTCGCGGAGCTCGAGCGCGGACGCGTCGTCGCGCATGCCTACGCGCTCGCCGTGGGCGCGTACCGGTTCCGGATGGCGTACGGGATCTCGGCGGGGCGGGCGTTCCTGGAGGACACCGTCCGCGCGCTCGAACGCCGTCTGCCGGTCGTCGCGCCATGACCCGGACGGCGGGATGGCGGTTGCCCGACGGCACGTTCCCCCTGCTCTGGCAGGGGTCGTTGTTCGATCCCTCCGGCTACAGCGAGGAGACGCGCTGCGTGCTGTACGCCTGCGAGTCGCAGGGCTTGCGGGTCGCCGCCCGCGCGTGGCCGACGTTCGCGGAGACGATCGAGCTGGGCGCCGTGCAGCGCGCCACGCTGGAGCGCGCGCTCGGCCGCGCCGAGCCCGCGACGCCGTACGTCGAGGTGCTGCACAAGACGATCCCGCCCGCCTCGCGCGCGACGCTGTACCCCGACACCGGGCCGACCGTCCTGCGCACGATGTTCGAGACGGACGCGCTCCCCGCCGGCTGGGCGGCGATCGTCGCGCGCTTTGACCGCGTGTGGGTTCCGGGCGCCTTCAACGTCGAGACCTTCGCGAACGCGGGCGTCCCCGCCGCCAAGCTGCGCGTGCTGCCGCAGACGCTCGACTTCTCGACCCTGCTCGCGCCCGCCGCCCCGCTCGAGCTTCCCGCCGCCGCTCGCGGCACGCGGTTTCTGTCGGTGTTCGAGTTCTCCGAGCGCAAGGGCTGGCGCCGGCTGCTCGACGCCTGGGCCGACGCCTTCGGCCCCGGCGACGACGTCTCGCTGGTGCTCAAGTCCAGCAACCTCGTGATGGGGGTCACGGACGCCCGCCGGCGCATCGACGCCCACCTCGCCGCGCGGCGCGCGGCGCCGATCGTGCTGATCGAAGACTGCCTGTCGCAGGCCGACATGGCGCGCCTGTACCGCGCCTGCGACGCGTTCGTGCTGCCGAGCCGCGGCGAGGGCTGGGGACGCCCGTTCATGGAGGCGATGGCCTGCGGCCTGCCGACGATCGGACCCGACTGGGGCGGCAGCCGCGCGTTCATGTCGGCGGAGAGCGCGTTCCTCGTCGCCGGCGAGGTCGTGCCGATCGCGCCCGGCGACCTCGTGTTCGAGCGCTACGTCGGGCAGCGCTGGTTCGATCCCGACCGCGACGAGCTCGCGGCCGCGCTGCGGACCGTCGCCGCGGGTGGCGCGGACGTCGCGGCGCGCGCGGCCCGCGGCGCGAGCGAGATCGCCGAGCGGTTCAGCCACGAGCGCTTCGTCGCGCGGCTCGAGCAGCTCGTCGCCGAGGCGCTCGCCTAGCTCGAAGCCTCGACGCGGCCGCGAGCGCTACGCCACGACGTCGCGCTCGGCGCGCGACAGCCCGCCGCTGCTGAAGTCCGCCGCGAGGTCGGCGACCAGGCCGCCGAGCCCGTCGCGCTCGGCGAGGCGACGCTGGCGGGCCGGCCCGCCGTGCACGAGCAGCTCCGCGACGAGCTTGAGCTCGTCGGCGCAGCCGAGCTCCAGGGCGTGCGGCGCGCACGACAGCATGAGCTCGGCGACGATGTCGTCGACGGAGACCGCGCGGCCGAGCACGGGATCGACGAGCTTGGCGTCGACGCCGTCGCGGGCGGCGAGGAAGCGGTTCTCGTCGAGCACCTCGGGCGCGTGGACGAGCGCCGGGTCGGCGTGGCCGTCCACGAGCTCGAGGCGCACGAGCGACTGCACGAGCGCCACGAGCGCCGCCGTCCCGTCGAGCGTCGACTGCGCGTCCATGATCCGCAGCTCGATCGTCCCGAGCCGCGGCTGCGGGCGCACGTCCCACCACAGGTACGTGTGGTCGGGGAACGCGTCGCAGTCCAGCAGCAGGTTGACCGCGCGGACGTACTCGCCGTAGGAGCCGAACGTGCGCGGGATCCCGACGCGCGGGAACGCCTGGAACAGCGGCGTGCGCGCCGACGCCAGGCCGGTGTCGCGGCCCTGCCAGAACGGCGAGTTCGCCGACAGCGCGAGCAGGATCGGGATGTGGGCGCGCAGCCGGTTGTAGGCCGCGATCCCCGCCTCGCCGGACGGCAGGCCGACGTGCACGTGCAGCGCGAACGTCGGCTCGCGCCGCGCGAGCTCGCGCATCGAGCCGTAGACCTCCTGGTGGCGCTCGCGCGAGGACACCGCCATCTCGTGCCAGACGGCCGACGGATGCGTCCCGGCGACGCCGGCCGCGAGGTCCAGCGACGCCAGCACGACGCCCAGGCGGTCGCGCAGGTCGGCGAGCTCGGAGACCGCGCCCGCCACGGTCGCGTGCACGCCGGTTCGCAGCTCGACCGCCGAGGAGTGCGTCTCGGAGCTGACGTGGTCGCGCAGGTCCTCGGGCAGCGCGGCGAGGACGTCGTCGATCGCGGGCGCGAGCGACCAGTCGCGCGGGTCGAGCAGCATGACCTCCTCCTCGACCCCGAGCGTGTAGTCGTTGCCGTGGCGCCACTTCGACCACGGCGCGGTGGCCTGCGCGCGCGCGGCCTCAGGCGGCACGGACCGCTCCCGCGTCATAGGCCATCGCGGTGTCGGCGAAGGCGCGCAGCAGCGCGATCTGCTCCGCCGTCTCGACCATGCTCTCGGCGTGCCACTGGACGGCGATCATGAACGAGCGATCGGTCGCCTCGAGCGCCTCGACGACGCCGTCGATCGCCCAGCCGACGGCCCGCAATCCGTCGCCGAGCACGTCGACGGCCTGGTGGTGAAACGAGTTCGTGCGCGTGTCGAGGACGCCGAGCGCGTCCGCCACGCGGCTGCCGGCCTCCAGCGCGACGTCGTGCGTCGCGATCCTCCCGGGCGCGAGCTGACGGTGCACGACGCTCGACGGGCGCTCGCTCGGCAGATCCTGCACGAGCGTCCCGCCGCGCGCGACGTTCAGCACCTGCAGGCCGCGGCAGATCGCGAGCACCGGCAGGTCGCGCGCCTCGGCCGCGCGCAGGAGCGCGACCTCGAAGAGGTCGAGATGCGGCTCGGTCGGGCCGAGCGCCGGGTGCGGCGCGGCGCCGTAGACGGTCGGGTGCAGGTCCGGGCCGCCCGACAGGCACAAGCCGCAGAGCCCGTCGAGCAGCGGCTCGATGCTGTCGGTGTCCAGCGGCGGGACGATCACCGGCACGGCGCCGGCACGGCGGATCGCCTCCGGATACGTCAGCCCGAGCGCGAGCTCGCGCGACTGCACCGGCTCGGAGTGCGGGTCGTGGACGACGCGCTCGGGCGTGCGCATCTCCGACGTGCTGATGCCGATGATCGCGTGCGACGGACGGCCGGACGGGCCGGGCGCGGTGAGGGTGTGGCGGCGGGCGTCCATCGGCGGCTGCACCGGTTGTATCCGTCGCGGCCGGGTGCGGGCACTGTCCGGCGGTCCAAAGCGCGCGGCGCGCACCTGGCCCGCCTGTCCGGGTGAGCGGCGGCCTTCGGGCACCATGGTCGGATGCGTACACCCTCTGACCTGCCGTGGTGGCGAGACGCGGTGATCTACCAGATCTACCCGCGCTCCTTCCAGGACTCCGACGGCGACGGCGAGGGCGACCTGCGCGGCGTCGTCCAGCGCCTCGACCACGTCGCCGCGCTCGGCGCGAGTGCGATCTGGCTGTCGCCGTTCTATCCGTCGCCGATGGCCGACGGCGGCTATGACGTCGCGAGCTACACCGACGTCGACCCGCGCTTCGGCACGCTCGCCGACCTCGACGCGCTGATCGCGGCCGCCCACGAGCGCGGCCTGCGGGTGCTGCTCGACATCGTCCCGTGCCACACGTCGATCGAGCATCCGTGGTTTCGCGAGCATCCCGAGCGCTACGTGTGGTCCGATCGCGACGGGCCCCAGAACAACTGGTGCGCGGCGTTCGGCGGCCGCGCCTGGTCGCGCGACGAGCGCAGCGGGCGGTGGTACCTGCACTCCTTCTATCCCGAGCAGCCCGACCTGAACTGGCGTCGCGACGACGTCCGCGCGGCGATGGCCCGCGTGCTGGGGTTCTGGATCGCGCGCGGCGTCGACGGCTTTCGCCTCGACGCGATCGATCGCCTCCTGAAGGACCCCGAGCTGCGCGACGACCCGCCCGCGAGCGGTCCGCCGCCGCTGCCCGAGCAGGGCGACTGCGCCACGCTCGACATGCGCCACAGCCGCAACGCGCCCGACATCGGCGAGGCGCTCGCGGTGCTGCGCGACGGCGCGGGCGAGCAGGCGCTGCTGGTCGGCGAGGTCTACCTGCCGGCCGCCAAGCTCGCGCCCTACCTCGAGCACGTCGACGTCGCGTTCGCCTTCGAGCTGCTGCACGCGACGTGGGACGCGGGTGCGGTGCGCGCCGCGATCGCGGGCGCGCTCGATCCCGCCGGCGCCGCGGGGCGCGTCGCATGGGTGCTCTCCAACCACGACTTCCCGCGCCTGCCCGATCGCGTCGGCCCGGCGAACGAGCGCGCGGCGGCGCTGCTCGCGCTGACGCTGCCGGGCCCGGTCTTCGTCTACCAGGGCGACGAGATCGGGATGGCGGACGGGCCGGGGCGCGAGCCGCCCGACGACGTGCCGGCCGCGACCGCCACCGCCATCCGATGCGCTGGGACGACGCCGCGCCGCACGGCGGCTTCACGAGCGGCGACCCGTGGCTGCCCGCGATCGAGGTCGCCGGGGGCGCCGTCGCGGCTCAGGAGGAGGAGCCGGACTCGATGCTGGCGCTGTACCGCGACCTGATCGCGCTGCGCGCGCGCCTGGGGGAGGGCCTCGCGCTCGTCGACGCCGGCCCCGGAGTGCTCGCCTACCGTCGCGGAGCCGAGCAGCTCGTGGTCGTGAACCTCGACGACGTGCCGCGACCGGCGCCGCCGGCCGGGGCGATCGTGCGCGGCACCGACGCGGCGCGCCTGCCGGCGGGCGGCCCGGCGCCGGCCCTGCTCGCGCCCGGCGAGGGGTTCGTCGCGCGGGCCTGACGCCGCCCGCGGCGGCGCCTCGCCAGTTGTGCGGTTCGCTACGAAGGCCGGCGGGTAGACGGCGGCCATGAGGAGGGGGGCGATCGTGGTGCTGGGGCTGCTGGCGGCGATGGCGCTCGCGCTCTCGGCGTGCGGCGACGACGGCTCCGCCAACGCCCGTGTCACGCTGAAGTGGTTCATCTTCAACGAGCCCAGCGGCGCCCCGCAGAAGATCGCCGACCGCTGCTCGGCGCAGTCGCACGGCGCCTACGACATCGAGTTCGAGTACCTCCCCTCGCAGGCCGACCAGCAGCGCGAGCAGCTCGTGCGGCGCCTCGGCGCCGAGGACAGCTCGCTCGACCTGCTCGGCATGGACGTCGTCTGGACCGGCGAGTTCGCCAACGCCGGCTGGATCCGTCCCGTCCCCGCCGCGACCGCGGCGGCGGTCTCAAAGGACGTCTTCCCGAGCGTGCTGAGGACCGCGACCTTCAAGGGCAGGCTCTACACCGTCCCGATCTGGTCCAACACGCAGCTCTTGTGGTACCGCAAGGACCGCGCGCCGACGCCGCCGAAGACCTGGGAGCAGATGCTCGCGATGGCCGCGAAGATCGGTCCGGCGAAGGGCCGCTTCCAGATCCAGGCCAACCGTTACGAGGGCCTCGTCGTGCTCGTCAACCAGCTGATCGAGTCGGCCGGCACGTCGGTGCTCTCCGGCCCGACGCAGGTGAAGCTCGGCAAGCCGCAGACCGAGCGCGCGCTGCAGGTGCTCGGCGAGCTGTCGCACTCGCCCGAGGCCGCGCCGAACCTCACGACCTCCACGGAGGACACCGCGCGCCTGGCGTTCGAGGGCGGCAGCTCGACGTTCATGATCAACTACCCCTACGTCTATCCGTCGGCGAAGGCCGACGTCCCGGCGATCTTCAAGGTCCTGCGCGCGGCGAAGTACCCGCAGGTCGACGCCGACAAGCCGAGCAAGCCGCCGATCGGCGGCATCAACATCGGCGTGTCGGCCTACTCCAAGCACCCGACCGAGGCGTTCGCGGCCGCGCGCTGCCTCGTCAAGCCCGAGAACCAGATCGAGGTCGCACAGCTCGGCGGCCTGCCGCCGGTGCGCTCGGACCTCTATGACCGTCCCGAGATCGAGAAGACCTATCCGGGCTTCGCGAACCTCATCCGCAGCTCGATCGAGGACGCCGCGCCGCGCCCGTCGATCTCGCCCGCCTACCAGGACCTCTCGCTCGCGATCCAGGAGGCGCTGCACCCGACGACCGGGATCGACCCGAAGAACGTCGGCCCGACCTACGACAAGCTGCTCGACTACGTCGAGAAGGCCGTCAAGCGCGAGGGCCTGCTGTGAGCGCGATCCCGATCGGCAAGCGCAGGCGCCGCGGCAAGCCCCCGCTGAGCGACAAGACGCGGGCCGAGCGCAAGCTCGCGTTCATGCTGTGCGCGCCCGCGGTCTTCGCGATGCTGCTCGTGACCGCGTATCCGATCGGCTACGCGATCGTGCTGTCCGTCCAGAAGCTCGACCTGCGCTTCCCGGACGAGGGCGGCTTCGTCGGGCTGAGCAACTACAAGACCGTCCTGACGTCGCCGCTGTGGTGGCAGGGCGTCGGCAACACGGCGCTGATCGCCGTCATCTCGGTGGCGATCGAGCTCGTCATCGGGATGGCCCTCGCGCTCGTCATGCACCGCGCGATCTTCGGCCGCGGGCTCGTGCGCACCGCGGTCCTGATCCCGTACGGCATCGTCACCGTCGTCGGGGCGTTCGCCTGGTTCTTCGCCTTCGACCCGTCGAGCGGCTTCGTCGACCACCTCGGGATCTGGTCGCCGGACAAGGCGTGGTTCGGCTCGCACGACAGCTCGCTGGCGGTGATCGTCATGGCCGAGGTCTGGAAGACGACGCCGTTCATGGCGCTGCTGCTGCTCGCCGGGCTCGCGACGATCGACGAGGGCCTCTACGAGGCGGCCCGCGTCGACGGCGCGACGGCGTGGCAGCGCTTCTGGAGGATCACGCTGCCGCTGCTCAAGCCGGCGCTGCTCGTCGCGCTGCTGTTTCGCACGCTCGACGCCTTCCGCGTCTTCGACTCGATCTTCGTCATGACGCGCGGCTCGCAGAACACCGAGTCGGTCTCGATCATCGGCTACGACCAGCTGATCTCGCGACTGAACCTCGGCCTCGGCTCCGCGGTGTCGGTGCTGATCTTCGTGCTGGTGCTGCTGATCGCGTTCATCTTCGTGAAGCTGCTCGGCACGAGCTCGCCGGTCGGCCAGGGGGAGCGGTAGGTGGCCGCGACCCACCACCGCAGCGAGTACGTCAAGTGGAGCTTCGCGATCGCGGCCGTCGTGTTCTTCGCGCTGCTGCCGATCGTGTGGATCGTCTCGCTGTCGCTGAAGACGCCCGCGACCGTCAGCGACGGGGCGTTCATCCCGAAGCAGCTCACGCTGCACAACTACACGTCGCTGTTTCACGGCGGCTTCGACAGCCCGTTCCTGCGTCCGCTGATCAACTCGATCGCGATCGCGCTGATCGCGACGGTCATCGCCGTCACGCTCGCCGCGTTCACGGCCTACGCCATCGCCCGCCTGGACTTCCCCGGCAAGAAGCTGATCCTCGGCGGCGCGCTCGGGATCGCGATGTTCCCGCAGATATCCGTCGTCGGGCCGCTGTTCGACATGTGGCGCACGCTGCACCTCTACGACACCTATCCGGGGCTGATCATCCCGTACCTGACGTTCTCGCTGCCGCTGGCGATCTACATCCTCGTCGCGTTCTTCCGCGAGATCCCGTGGGAGCTCGAGCAGGCGGCGCAGGTCGACGGCGCGACGCCGTGGCAGGCGTTTCGCAGGGTGATCCTGCCGCTCGCGGCGCCCGGCGTCTTCACCGCGGCGATCCTCGTCTTCCTGTTCGCGTGGAACGACTTCATCTTCGCGATCACGCTGACCTCCTCGGATGCCTCGCGGACGGTGCCGGCGGCGATCGCCTTCTTCCAGGGCGACTCGCAGTTCACGGCGCCGACGGGCAACATCGCCGCCGCCGCGGTGCTCGTGACGATCCCGATCGTGATCTTCGTCCTGATCTTCCAGCGTCGCATCGTCGCCGGCCTGACGGCCGGCGCGGTGAAGGGATAAGGAGCCCAACCACATGGCCGACATCGCTCTGCACGACGTCACCAAGCGCTATCCCGATGGGACCGAGGCCGTCAAGAAGCTCAACCTCGAGATCGCCGACGGCGAGTTCATGATCCTCGTGGGACCCTCGGGCTGCGGCAAGTCGACCGCCCTGCGGATGATCGCCGGCCTCGAGGACATCACCGAGGGCGACCTCGAGATCGGCGGCGAGCGCGTCAACGACCGCGCCCCGCGCGACCGCGACATCGCGATGGTGTTCCAGAACTACGCGCTGTACCCGCACATGACCGTGCGCGAGAACATGGGCTTCGCGCTCAAGCTCGCGAAGGTGCCCAAGGAGGAGATCGAGCGCAAGGTCGCGCACGCGGCGGAGATCCTGGATCTGAAGGTCCACCTCGACCGCAAGCCGTCCAACCTCTCGGGCGGCCAGCGCCAGCGCGTCGCGATGGGGCGGGCGATCGTGCGCGACCCGAGCGCGTTCCTGATGGACGAGCCGCTGTCGAACCTCGACGCGAAGCTGCGCGTGCAGATGCGCACGGAGGTCTCGCGGCTGCAGCGCGAGCTCTCGACGACGACCGTCTACGTCACCCACGACCAGACCGAGGCGATGACGCTCGGCGATCGCGTCGCCGTCATGCGCGGCGGCGTCCTGCAGCAGGTCGACACGCCGCGGGTGCTCTACGCGAGCCCGGTGAACATCTTCGTCGCCGGGTTCATCGGCTCTCCGGCGATGAACTTCTTCTCGGCCACGGCGCAGGGCGGAAGGCTGAAGCTGCCGTTCGCCACGGTCCCCGCGCCGGACGGCGTCGGCGACGCCGGCGAGGTCATCGTCGGCATCCGGCCCGAGGACTTCGAGGACGCGCGCTTCGCGCCGGACAACGAGCGCCACCACGGCGTCGAGTTCGACGCGCCGATCGAGGTGCTCGAGTCGATGGGCTCGGAGATCTACGCCTACTTCGGCTTCGAGGGCGGCGCGGTGAGCTCGGACGAGCTGGCGGAGCTCGCGCGCGACTCCGGCGTGGCGGAGACGCCGGGCGCCGGTGCCGGGCGCGCGGTCGCGCGCTTGAGCCCGGAGTCCGAGATCGGCGTGGGTCAGACGGCGCGGCTGTGGTTCGACGCCGGCCGGCTGCACGTCTTCGATCCGGCCGACGGGACGAACCTGCTGCATCGCGCGGCGAGCCACGCGCAGGCGCCGTCGGTCGCGGAGGAGGAGGGCGACGAGGGCGCCGTGCCCGCCGCGCAGCCGCGCCCCGGCGCGGACGCCGACGCGGCCGGCGGGGCGCGGTAGCCTCGATCCGATGCACATCGGCGTCCTCGGCACCGGCATCGTCGGCAGGACACTCGCGCAGGCGCTCGTCGACTGCGGGCACGAGGTGCGGATGGGCGCGCGCCAGGCCGGCAACGAGCAGGCCGTCGCGTGGGCCGAGCAGGCCGGCCCGCTCGCCAGCGAGGGCAGCTTCGCCGACGCCGCCGCGATCGGCGAGCTGATCTTCAACGCGACCGCGGGCACCGCGTCGCTCGAGGCGCTGCGGGCCGCGGGCGCCGAGCAGCTCGCGGGCAAGGTGCTCGTCGATGTCGCCAACCCGCTGGATGCCTCCAACGGGTTCCCGCCGACGCTGTCGGTCTGCAACGACGACAGCCTGGGGGAGAGCATCCAGCGCGCGTTCCCCGACGTCCGCGTCGTCAAGACGCTGAACACCGTGGCCGCGGCCGTCATGGTCGATCCGGGGCTCGTGCCCGGCACGCACACGATGCTCGTCTGCGGCGACGACGCCGCCGCCAAGGACCAGGCCCGCCACCTGCTGGAGGAGCTCGGCTGGCCGGACAGCTCGATCCTCGACCTCGGCGACATCACCAACGCGCGCGGCATGGAGATGTACGTCGCGCTCTGGGTGCGCCTCTATGGCACGGTCGGCAGCGCGGTCTTCAACGTCGAGGTGCGCGCGGCGCAGTAGCGAATGGCGCCCTTGCCGCGCCATGCGCTGCAGATTCGCCATCGGCGCGCGGCGTGGCGCGGCGCGGAAAGTCGGCCAATCGCCACACGGCGTCGCGATCACCGTCTAGACTTCGCTGCGCATGACGCGTGCGCTCGAGCTTTCCCTGCTTCTCCTGCTCCCCCGATAGGGGGAGCTATCTGCGTGGCGGCCGCACTGCCGCAAACCGACTGAGAAGCAGCGAACCTCGACCCTTCAGGCCAGGAGAATCCACGTCATGAGCACCACCGACTCAAACCACGTCCGCGTCTTCGACACCACGCTGCGCGACGGCGAGCAGTCGCCCGGCATCTCGCTGAACACCGGCGAGAAGCTCGAGATCGCCCACCAGCTCGCGCGCCTCGGCGTCGACGTCATCGAAGCCGGCTTCCCGATCGCCTCGCCCGGCGACTTCGAGGCCGTCCAGGCGATCGCGCGGGAGGTCCAGGGACCGATCATCGCCGGCCTCGCTCGTGCCCAGGCACCCGACGTGGAGTCCGCCGCGCGAGCGGTGCGCGACGCGGAGCGACCTCGCATCCACACGTTCATCTCGACGTCGGACATCCACATCGTCCACCAGTTCCGCTCCACCCGCGAGGACGTCCTCGCGCAGGCCCGGGCCGCGGTCGCGCACGCGAAGTCGTTCGTCGACGACGTCGAGTTCTCGCCGATGGACGCCACGCGCGCCGAGCTCGAGTACACCGCCGAGGTGATCGCGGCGGCGATCGAGGAGGGCGCGACGACCATCAACATCCCGGACACCGTCGGCTACACGGTGCCCGACGAGTACACCGCGTTCCTGCACGGCCTCTACCGCCTCGTCCCCGCGCTGCACGACGTGATCCTCTCCGTGCACTGCCACGACGACCTCGGCCTCGCGGTCGCGAACTCCTACGCCGGCCTCGTCGCCGGCGCGCGCCAGGTCGAGTGCGCGATCAACGGCATCGGCGAGCGCGCGGGCAACTGCTCGCTCGAGGAGATCGTGATGCTGCTGCACACCCGCGGCGAGGTCAGCGGCCTGCACACGACCGCGGTCACGACCGAGATCGCGCGCACGAGCCGGCTCGTCAGCCGCATGACCGGCTACGTCGTGCAGCCCAACAAGGCGATCGTCGGGCGCAACGCGTTCGCGCACGAGTCGGGCATCCACCAGGACGGCGTCATCAAGGAGCGCACGACCTACGAGATCATGGACGCCCGCAGCGTCGGCCTGGACGCCAACTCGCTCGTGCTCGGCAAGCACTCCGGCCGCGCCGCGCTGAAGCAGACGCTCGCCGAGCTCGGCTTCGTCGTCGAGGGCGCCGCGCTGAACGCCGCCTTCAAGCGCTTCAAGGCGATCGCCGACAAGAAGAAGCAGGTCACCGCGATGGACCTCGAGGCGCTCGTCACCGACGACCTGCGCGGCGAGCTCGCGAGCTACACCTTCGACGCGTTCGAGGTCGAGGCGGCATCGGAGCGCGCGCCGCGCGCCCAGGTCACCGTGACGCTGCCCGACGGCGAGGTCACGGTCGCCGAGTCCAGCGGCGACGGGCCGATCGACGCGGTGTTCCGGGCGATCAACGGCGCCACGGGGATCGACGCGCAGCTGCGCGCGTTCCGCGTCGATGCCGTCACGGGCGGACAGGACGCGCTCGGCGAGTCGTCGGTCGTGCTCGAGCTCGAGGGCCAGTCCGCCTCGGGCCAGGGCGTCGCGACGGACATCATCGAGGCGGCCGGCATGGCCTACGTCCGCGCCCTGTCGAACGTCGTGCGCAAGGCGCAGGCCGCCGACGGGCTCGTCGACCTGTCCGCCGCGGCGCCGGTCGCGACGCCGTAGCGCACGCCGTCACGGGAATGTCCGCCGCCGGACGCCGCACGGCGCCGGCGGCGCGACGCCCTCCGCGGAACGTCTAGTCTCGCGTCGATGCCCGCCGACGCAGCGATCGAGATCGACGGGCTGCGCAAGTCCTACGGTCAGTTCGAGGCCGTTCGCGGCCTGTCGCTGCACGTCAGGCGCGGCGAGATCTTCGCCTTCCTCGGCCCCAACGGCGCCGGCAAGACCACGACCGTCGAGATCCTCGAGGGCTTCCGCGATCGCAGCGCGGGCGACGTCAGCGTGCTCGGCGTCGATCCCGCGAACGGCGACCGCGCGTGGCGCTCGCGGATCGGGATCGTGCTGCAGGAGGGCTCCGCGCAGCCCGAGCTGACGGTGCGCGAGACGCTCACGCTGTGGGCGGCGTACTACCCGGCGCCGCGGCCGATCGAGGAGACGATCGCGCTCGCCGGCCTCGAGGAGAAGGCCGACGATCGCGTCGGCCGGCTGTCGGGCGGCCAGAAGCGCCGGCTGGACGTCGGGCTCGCGCTGATCGGCGACCCGGACCTCGTCTTCCTCGACGAGCCGACGACCGGCTTTGACCCCGTCGCGCGGCGCGCCGCGTGGAAGGTCATCGCCGGCCTGCGCGACCTCGGCAAGACCGTCTTCTTGACGACGCACTACCTCGACGAGGCGCAGGAGCTCGCCGACCGCGTCGCGATCGTGAAGGCCGGCGTCATCGTCGTCGAGGGACCGCCCGACGAGCTCGGCGTCGGCAGCTCGGAGACCGAGATCCGCTTCGTCGTGCCCGAGGGGCACGCGCTCGGCGAGCTGCCCGTGCCGCCGGCGGAGGCGATCGAGGTCGTCGACGGCCGCGCGCGGCTGCACACCCGGACGCCGACCGCGACGCTCGCCGCGCTCTGCGGCTGGGCGGCGGGCCGCGGGGTCGAGCTCGAGCGCCTCGAGGTCACGCGCCCGTCGCTCGAGGACATCTACCTCGAGCTCGTCGACACGCCCGAGGTTGAGGTCGCGCCCGAGGCGGCGCAGGCGTCATGAGCGACGTTCGGCGCGCGCTCGCGCAGCTCACGGCCGACATCAAGGTCTTTCGCCGCAACCCGGCGGCGCTGTTCTTCACGGCGATCCTGCCGGTCGTCTTCCTGTGCCTGTTCGTCGGGATCTTCGGCAACAACCGCCTGAAGGAGTACGGCGGCATCCACGCGTCGACCGTCTACGTGCCGTCGTTCATCGCGCTCGCCGTCGTGTCCGCGTCGTTCGTGTCGCTGGCGATGGGCTTCACGCGGATGCGCGAGAGCGGCATGCTCAAGCGCGTGCGCGCGACGCCGGTGCCGTCGTGGATCGTCTTCACCGGCCGCATCGGCACCGCGATCGTGACCGCGGTCGTCGTGACCGCGCTGCTGATGGCGATCGGCGGGGTCGTCTTCGGCGTGAAGATCCCGACGCGGACGCTGCCCGGCCTGCTGACGGCACTAGCGATGGGCGCCGCGTGCTTCTGCGCGCTCGGCATCGCGTACACGCGGGCGATCCCCAGCGAGGAGTCGGGACCGTCGATGACGAACGCGGTCGTCCTGCCCCTCTACTTCATCTCCGGCGTGTTCGTCCCGTTTCGCACGCTGCCCGACGGGCTGCAGAGCGTGGCGAAGCTGCTGCCGGTGGAGCCGTTCGTCGATGCGCTGCGGGTCGCGTTCGACCCGCACACGACCGGCGCCGGGATCGCCGGCGGCGACCTCCTGAAGCTCGCGATCTGGGGGGTCGTCGGGCTCGTGTTCGCCGTGCGGTTCTTCGGCTGGACGCCCCGCCACCAGGCCGGGTAGGCGGTCCCACCGCCGTCAGCGCGGCTGCGGCTCCTCGTCGGGCCAGCGACCGTGCTCGTCGAAGTAGTCGCGCGCCTGCGCCTCGTGGTCGCGATCGACGTCGCCGCTGACGCCGACGCGGTAGAGGATGTTCAGCAGCAGCGTCGCCCCCGCCGCTCCGACGAGCATCGCGAATCCCTCGACGCCGTCGATCGAGTGGTCGAGGATCAGGACGAGGAGCGCCGCGAGCACGACGACCGCCGGCAGCACGTAGCGCACGGCGATCAGCGCGGGCGATCGGGGGGCGGGCGTGGGGTCGGTCACCCCGTCATTCATACCTGACCGGCCGGCCCCGGACCGTCGCGCGCGCGCAGGGGAGTCCGTTCGGCGCGACGGCCCGGAGCCCGCGGGTCAGCGCGGGCGGGCGAGGCGGCCGGCCATCTCTCAGGCCGGCCGCTCACCACGATCGGGCTACTTCGTGGTCGACTTCTTCGTCGACTTCTTGTGGTGCTTCTTCTTGTGGTGCTTCTTGGCCTTGTGCGTCTTGGTGGCCGCGGCCGGGGTCTTCGTCGTCTTGGCGACGCCGGCGGCTGGAAGCGCCCCGGTGGCGGCGATGGCGCCGGTCAGGGCGAGCGCGGTGAGCGTGCGACTGCGGAGCATGGTTCCTCCTGGTTCTCGGTGCGGGCTCGGACGCCCGTCGACGTCCGGCAGTCTTCGCCCCACCCATCAACCGGTCCCCAACATCGCCTTGGACCTCGGTGTGGCCCGTGTTGGCATCGTGTTACGAGCGGCCTCGCTTCAGCATCCCTTTAGCGCGCCGGGTGACGATCGACGCGATGCGGGGGAGCGGCGAGCTGGAGGTCCTGGTGGTGGACGACGAGCCCGAGCTGCTCGCGATCCTCGCCGACGCGCTGCGCCCCGACGGCCACGCCGTCACCGCGGTCGCGAACGCGGCCGGCGCGCTCGATGCGGCGGTCGGCGGGCGCTTCGACATCGTGCTGCTCGACGTCGCGCTCGGACCGGGTCCCGACGGCGTCGAGATCTGCCGCAGGCTGCGCGCGGCCGGCGACGAGGTGCCGGTCATCATGCTCACCGCGCGCGACACGGAGGCCGACGCCGTCCGCGGCCTGGAGGCCGGCGCCGACGACTACATCACCAAGCCGTTCGGCCTCGCCGAGCTGCGCAGCCGGATCGGCGCGGTCCTGCGGCGCTCGGCGCGCGGGGCGTCCGCCGGGCGCAGCATCGGTGCCGGCGAGGTCGTCGTCGACCCGGACCTGCGCGAGGCGCGCGTCGGCGCCGTCGCCGTCAGCCTGACGTTCTCGGAGTTCGAGATCCTCCACGCGCTGCTGCGCGAGCGGCGCCTGCATTCGCGCCAGGAGCTGCTGCGCGCCGTCTGGGGCGACTCCGCGTTCCGCGACCCGCGGGCGATCGACGTGCACGTTCACCACCTGCGCGGCAAGCTCGCCGCCGCGGGTGCGCCGGAGGTCATCGTCACGGTTCGCGGCGCCGGCTACCGGGTGCAGGGCTGAGGCCGCGTTTGCGATCCCTGCGGCGACGGCGCGGCGAGACGGTCGCGGTCCCCGAGCGCGACGCCGGCACGACGCGGCGGCGATCGTGGCTGCCGGGCGCGCGGGCGCGTCGCTCGCGGCGCCGGCTCGGGTTGCGGATCCGCTTCGCCGTCGCGCTGATGGCGACCAGCGTCGCGACCCTGGTCGGGGCCGGCGTAGCGCTCGTCCCCCCGCTGGACCGCCGACTCGAGCTCGATCGGCTGCACACCGTCGAGCAGGTCACGCGCCAGGCGCGCCCCGCGCTCAGCGAGCTCGACGCGTCGCAGCTGCGACCCGAGGCGCCGGCGCTGCAGACGATCGTCCGCGGGCTCGCGCGGCGGGTCGGGGGTCGCGTCTCGGTCGCCGCCGCGGACGGGACGGTGCTCGCCGACAGCGATCCCGACGCCCGCTTCCAGCCGCGGATCGCCGCGGCCGGATCCGATCGCCACAAGGTGCTGCGCCAGGGCCGCGCGGACGCCGCCGCGACGGTGTCCACGCGCGTGCGCACGGCGGCGGGAACCGTCACGATCGCGCTCTTCAAGCCGCTGCGCGACACGCGGGCGGCGCTGGCGGTCGTGCGGCGGGCCCTGCCGATCGCCGCGCTCGCCGGCTTGCTCGTCGCGCTCGCGCTGGCCGGGCTGCTGTCGCGGACCCTGCTCACCCGGCTCGCGCGCCTGCGCGACGGCGCGCGCGCACTCGTCGGCGACGGGCTCTCGCGGCCGCTGCCGCGCGACGACAGCTCCGACGAGGTCGGCGAGCTGTCGCGGGCGCTCGAGCGCATGCGCGCGCGGCTGCACGACGACGCGCGCGCTCGCCACGCGTTCCTGACGACGGCGTCGCACGAGCTGCGCACCCCGCTCGCGTCGCTCGCCGGCACGCTCGAGCTGCTGTCCGAGGATCTCGCGGCCTGCGAGCCGGCTCTGCGCGAACGCGGCTCCACCGTCGCCGTGGGGCGGGTCCGCGGGTCGCGCACGCACGCGACCAGGGACCCGGGCGCGGCGTCGCGCGGGGTCCGCGGCTCCGGCGCGCGCGACGCCCGCGGGTCCGCGTCGCTGGAGAGCGCGGCGCGCCGCGCGGTGGCGGCACGCCACCAGGCCGAGCAGCTCACGCGCCTGACCGCCGACCTGCTCGACCTCGGCCGTCTGGACGCCGACATCCCGCCGCGCCGGGAGCTCGTCGACGTCGGCGAGCTCGCGGAGATCGTCGCCAGCGAGTTCGCCGCCGACCGCGAGCTGCGCGCGGACGAGCGCGTGTCGGTGCGCGTGGACGGCGGATCGCGCTGGGCACTCGCCGACCCGGTCGCGACGGTCCGGATCCTGCGGATCCTCGTCGACAACGCGCTCGCCCACGGGCCGTCCGGCGGTGCGATCGCCGTCGAGGTCGTGGCCGGCGCACGCGAGCGCACGTACGTCGTGGTCCGCGACGAGGGACCCGGGATCGGCCCGTCCGACCACGAGCGCGTGTTCGCGCGCTTCGAGCGCGGCACCGCGGTCCGGCACGGTCACGCGCGCGGCGGCTTCGGCCTCGGCCTGGCGATCGCCCGCGGGCTCGCGCTGCGGATGGAGGGCTCGCTGACCCTCGATCCCGGCGCTCCGACGACGTTCCGGCTCGCGCTGCCCGCCGCCGGCCCGCTGCCGGTGGGCGACGAGGAGCGGCTCGCGGAGCCCGCGACGACGGGTTAGTCCACGGGGGCGGGAGCCTCGGGCTCCGGCAGGCCGCCGGCGAACGCCGGCCAGGCCAGCGTCCGCAGCGTGCGCTGCACGACGGCGCCGTTGTCGAACATCAGCCCGCGCACGACGACCGGGTCGGTGGTCTCGTCGAGGATCGAGGTCAGCACGCGCAGCGGCCCCATGTGGGTGCTGACGATCACGGTGAGGGGGTGTCGCAGCCGCGTCGCGAGCCGGCGCACGTCGAGCAGGAACGACAGGCAGCGGCGCGTCAGGGCGACGTAGCTCTCGCCGCCCGGCGGCTCGAGCGAGAGGTCGACGGCCAGGCGTGGGTCGCGCGGGCGGATCGGCGTGCGCTCGAGCTCGCCGTAGGAGCGCTCGGCGAGCCGCGCGTCCTGCGCGATGCACGGGACCTCGAGCCCGCCGGCGCGGGCGGCGAGGGCGAGCGTCTCGATGCTGCGCGTGAGGTTCGAGGTGAAGCCGATGTCGAACGCGCGCCCGGCGATCCGGCGACCGGCGTCCTGCGCCTGCAGGCGCCCGCGCACCGTGAGCGGCGCGTCCGTGGTGCCGGTGAACAGGCCGGCCGCGTTCGTCGTCGTCTCGCCGTGGCGCACGAGCCACAGCTCGACGGCGGGCGCGGCGACCTGCTCGGCCACGCGGCGGCGCAGCTGCGCCGAGTCCTCGAGCCCGGCCGTCGCGAGCTCGCGCCAGAGGTCCAGCGGCGCCTGCCCGGTCGTGACGTCGCCGCTCATCCGATCTTCTATAGCGCACGGGGGTGGCCCGGCCGCGCGCGGTGCGTCAGGCGCGGGCGAGCTCGAGGCCCTGCGCGTAGCCGCCGGCGAGCACCGCGTCGCGCCGGCCGGCGTCCATGAGGTTCGGCCCCATGACCCGCGCGATCGCCTGTGCAGGGCCGATCGTCCGGACCCTCGCCCCGCGGTTTCGCAGCGCCAGCGTCTCGAGTGCCGCGGTGCTCCCGGCGATCGCCCGCAGCAGTCCGAAGGGAGAGGCGATCGCGATGTCGAGGCTCGCGATCGGGTTCAGGCACAGGACCTGCGTCAGGCGCGCGGCCGGCGCGACGTCGAGGTTCGTGTTGCTCCAGACCGCGCCGTCGACGTACTCGCGGCCGTCGATGCGCACCGGGGCGAAGATCCACGGGACCGAGCACGACGCCTGGACCGCCTGGGCGACCGTCGCGTCGGGCGCGCCGGGCGCGCCGAACACGACCCGCCGCCCGGTCTCGCGGTCGACGGCCACCACGCGCAGCCGCCCGTCGAAGCGCGCGCCCGCGAGGTCGACGCCGTCGTGCACCGCGCTCAGCGAGCGGTCGGTCCCCGACGCCCGGCTCAGCAGCGCCGCCCGCAGCGCGTTGCTGCCGGTCGATCCGATCGCGAGCGCCATCGGAGCCAGCGGCGTCGCGGCGACGCCGGCCAGGCGCGCGGCCTCGCGGGCCACGCCCTGCAGCGTCCTGCGCGACGCTCCGAGCCACGGTCCGGCGACCTGCGCCGCGCCGCCGGCCGCGACATCGCCGGCCGGCTCGTCCGCGCCCGACGTCAGCGCGCGCACGTTCGCCGCCCGCGGCCTGGGCCGCCGTGGCCGCTCGCCCGCGACGAGCGCGGCGGCGACGAGCGATCCGGCCGACGTGCCGACCAGCGACTCGGTGGCGCGGAAGTCGTGGCCGGTGGCGTCCTCGATGCCCGCCAGCAGCCCGCTCATCCATGCCTCGCCGAGCGTCCCTCCGCTCGCGAGGACGAGCACGTCCGGGGCGGTGAAGGGCTCGCTCACACGGCCGGAGCGTACCGGGGTGCCGCGCGCGCTCGGCGGTCTACCCTGGTTCGCATGTGCATGCAGTGCATGATGGGGGCGATGTCGGCCGGTGCGACGGCGAGCGGTACGCGAGCCTGGCTCGCGGCGCGCTTTCCGGCCCTGCTCACGCCCCGACGGATGCGCTTCGTCACGCCGCTGCTGCTCGTGGCGGGCCTGCTCGTCGCGAGCCTGGTCGGCCCGTCGGCGTAGGTCGGGGCGTCGCGATCAGGCCGGCTGGGCGACGGCGAGGCCCGCACGACCCGAGGCGTGCTGCCATGACGCTTGTATGCGATAACATACAAGCGTAATGGCGACGATGATCGAGCACCCACCACCGATCGGCCCGCGGATCCGCGCGCTGCGCGATGCGATGGAGCTGAGCCTGCGCGACCTCGCCGAGCGCTGCGGGGTCAGCGCGCCGATGCTCAGCCAGGTCGAGCGCGGCGAGACGAGCCCGACGCTCGCGGTCGCCGCCCGGATCGCCGCGGGCCTGGACCTCAAGCTGTCGCAGCTGCTGCGCCTCGACGAGGGCGGCACCGTCGCGATCGTCCGCGCCTGCGACCGGCGGCCCGGCACGAGCGACCCCGCCTCGGGCCATCAGGCCGAGATCCTCACGCCGCCGCTGCCCGGCCAGCGCGCCGAGCTCTCGCGCCACGTCCTGAAGCCGAGCGCCAAGACGGGCGGACCCGGCGACCCGCCGATGCACGAGCCGGGCAGCCGCGAGACCGCGCTCGTCCTGGAGGGCGACGTCGTCCTGCAGGTCGAGGGCGAGCGTCACGAGCTCGCCGCCGGCGACTGCGTGACGTTCGACGCCGACCTCGCCCACCACTTCGAGAACCCCGGCTCCGACGACGCGATCCTGCTCGCCGTCGTCTCCGCCGGCCTACGCAGGAGCTGACGCCATGACCGCACCGACGACGCTGTTCGACAAGATCTGGGCCGGCCACGAGGTCGCGCCGGGGCTGCTGTGGATCGACCTGCATCTCGTCCACGAGGTGACGAGCCCGCAGGCCTTCGACGGGCTGCGGCTCGCCGATCGCAAGCTGCGCCGGCCCGACCGCACGCTCGCCACGGCCGACCACAACGTCCCGACCGACGACACGCCGACCGCCGCGCGCATCAAGGACGAGCTCAGCCGCGTCCAGGTCCAGACGCTCGAGCGCAACTGCGCGGAGTTCGGCGTGCCGATCTACTCGCTGGGCTCCGACAGGCAGGGCATCGTCCACGTCATCGGGCCGGAGCTCGGCGTCACGCAGCCGGGCATGACGATCGTCTGCGGCGACAGCCACACGGCGACGCACGGCGCGTTCGGGGCGCTCGCGTTCGGCATCGGCACGAGCGAGGTCGAGCACGTGCTCGCGACGCAGTGCCTCGTCGCGCCGAAGCCGAAGTCGATGCGGATCCTCTACACGGGCGAGCTCGGCTTCGGCGTCACGGCGAAGGACCTGATCCTCGCGACGATCGGCCAGATGGGCGTCGACGGCGCGGCCGGCCACGTCGTCGAGTTCGCCGGTCCGGCGATCGAGGCGCTGGGCATGGAGGGCCGCATGACCGTCTGCAACATGACGATCGAGGGCGGCGGTCGCGCGGGCATGATCGCGCCCGACGAGACGACCTTCGCCTGGGTCGCCGAGAAGGCCGGGATCGAGATCCCGGACGCGTGGCGTGTGCTGCGGACCGACGCGGGCGCGACGTTCGACCGCGAGATCACGGTCGACGCGAGCGCGATCAGCCCGCAGGTGACGTGGGGGACCGCGCCCGACATGGTCGCCGGCGTCGCCGACGCGGTGCCGGAGCCGACGACCGAGGGCCACGAGCGCGCGCTCGCCTACATGGACCTGCGCGCCGGCATGCCGATACAGGAGATCGCGCTGGACCGCGTCTTCATCGGCTCGTGCACGAACAGCCGCATCGGCGACCTGCGC